>JAERTK010000172.1 GCA_016844935.1 Desulfobacteraceae bacterium
TCAATCTGGTCGAAAGGAATAAAATCCGCCATACCTTTCTTTTCCAGATGCTTTGTGATCGCCGCAGTCAAGGTCGTTTTGCCATGATCGATATGGCCGATGGTTCCCACGTTCAAATGCGGCTTCGTCCTCTCAAATTTCATTTTGGCCATTTTGTGCCCTCCAAAATTTGTTCTTACGCGACATCTATCCGGTAAACGGTCTCACACAAAAAATTAGACTTAAATGGTTGCCTTTGAATTTTCATTGAACGCTGGAGCCCACGACCGGGATCGAACCGGTGAACCTCATCCTTACCAAGGATGCGCTCTACCTACTGAGCTACGTGGGCCTCATCCCTCAATCCACCACGTCACTATGCATTCGCCCGGATACCATGGGGCGGAATAGCAACAATAAAAATAAAGCACACCAGGATTTTCTGGAGCGGGAAACGGGACTCGAACCCGCGACCCTCAGCTTGGAAGGCTGACGCTCTAGCCAACTGAGCTATTCCCGCATTTGTCACATCAATATTTCACGGAAGATCGTGTCCCGCAACTTTATGGAAAACAGCTTTTTCCCTAATATACAGTGCGGTTGTTCTAAAGCTGGTGGAGAGGGGAGGATTTGAACCTCCGAAGGCTTAGCCGGCAGATTTACAGTCTGCTCCCTTTGGCCACTCGGGAACCTCTCCACATTGAGGTCCTCTTCAATCCTGCCGTGGAGCCAGCGAAGGGAATCGAACCCCCGACCCACTGATTACAAATCAGTTGCTCTGCCATCTGAGCTACGCTGGCCAACAGTGCTTTGTAAATAAACAATCAGTATAATTTTTAATTTTGATAATCACAAACTCGATTTGAGTTGATTCTTTGAAACCTCAGGCTGAAAAGGGACAAATAAAGAGATACTACAGCAATATCTTAAAAATTCGCCTTCTTTCGCATTATTTCGTGCTTTCATGATCCTAAACCGTGATCCCCACAAGAGTCCCGCCGTTTAAGCACATGAGGAAAACCCTTCCGAAACAACATCCCAACCTGAAAAGCACGGGGTTTTAAAGTTTCAACGCTCAAGCAGATGGAACATAGGGGCAAAACAGACAACTGTCAATATGTAATTTTCCTTCTGATTCACAAACCGGAGGCACTCATTTTATTTCTTGCTGCCACTTTTTTGAAAATTCCTCAATTAAGTGCTTGAACACTTAATTTGTTTGTGATAGCTTTTTTTCCTCACTGGTTTTTGGCAAGAGTCAAAAAGCGTCGCTCTTAGCTTTGTTTTTATCAAATTTGAACATCTTACATGTAAGGAGGAACGGAAATGGCAGCTTTAGGTGGAGGTTTGGTCGCGTTGGTGCTTGGCATTATAGGACTCATTACCTGGTGGGGTTATTTCGCAAAAGCCCTTTTGGCAGCAGTGCCCGCCATGTTGATTTTAGGCGGCGCCCTGGCCGCTTATCTGGGTTTTGAGGAATTGAAGGACAAAAAGAACACCCCTGAGCCCTTTGATGATACCAACAACCTCAAAGACGAGATTAACACGCTCAAACAGGAACTCCAGGAAATGAAAAAGGATAAAGAGTAGTCCCGGCAACTTTCGGTGACAAGACTCAATGTGAAAAGGGTCTCGGAATTAAGCGGCCAATTCCGGGACCCTTTTTTGATTCAGGGAATTTCCAATGCATTGAAGAAATAATTGATTTCAATGTCTGCATTTTCCGGTGAATCAGAACCATGCACAACATTCTTTTCAATGTCCGTCGCAAAATCCCGCCGTATGGTGCCTTCCGCCGCGTCTTTAAAGTTTGTTGCACCCATGAGTTCCCGATACCGGAAAATCACGTTTTCGCCTTCCAATATCATGACAACACACGGGCCGGACGACATAAAGTCCGTAACACTTTCAAAAAATGGCTTACCCTCGTGTACCTTGTAAAACCCTTTCGCCTGGGCTTTGTTCATTCGAATCATTTTGATGGCACCGATCTTAAGTCCTTCCTTTTCCAGGCGACCGATAACGTCTCCCATGAGATTTCGCGAAACGCCGTCCGGTTTTATGATTGATAAAGTTTTCTCCATCATCCCAAATTCCCTCCCTTTTCACAATTTGATTGACCCAGCACTTTCCTACTGGTATAGAGCCTTGCTGGGTTTCGAATCCACCATTAAGCCCACCCTGACAAAAGCTCTGATTGAACAGCTTCATCACCTGAATGGAATTATTCCCGATTAGAATCAAATGGATGTTGTTAGTCAAGGATTTTGTGAAAGTGGAAATTTTAATTTCTGAAAGGAAAATCACACAATGAGCACACCGGAAAAACACAAGACGGAAGACAAACTTCTCAGGATGGATCCTGACCAGGCATTCCGATTCAAATGCGGCCCTGATGTTCCCTGCTTTACCGATTGCTGCAGAGATATCACCATTGTACTGACCCCTTACGATGTGGTCCGGCTCAAGAACGCTCTGGAGATCTCTTCAGAGGAATTTCTGGATCAATACACCATTATTATCCCGCGGGAAAATCGACTCATTCCAATGGTTGTTCTCAAAATGAACGAGGAGAACGACAAACGTTGCTCCTTTGTCAGTGAAACCGGATGCAGTGTTTATAATGACCGCCCATGGCCATGCCGCATGTATCCGCTGAACATGAACGATGACGGGACTTTCGGCCTTATCGCCGATCCCGTAAAATGCAAAGGCCTGGAACAACCCGAACATACCAGGATATCCAATTGGCTCATCGGGCAGGGTGTCCCCATGTATGATGAAATGAACATGCTGTTTTCCCAGGTCACATCTCCGCTGCAGGCTCAGGAACTGGACATTGACAACCCAAAAATTTACCAAATGACCTTTATGGCACTGTATAATCTGGATAAATTCAAGGGATTCGTATTCGGAAGTTCATTCCTGGATCGCTTTGTAATTGATGATGTTACTATTGAAAAATTAAAAAGAAATGATGTGGAACTTTTAAAATTTGCATTTGACTGGATTAAATTTGGCATTTTCGGTCAGAAAACCCTTCAAGTCAAAGAAGCGCCTCAGGATAATGACAGTTGATCCTCAAATTTAAAGGGATAATATAAACACACCATGACCTCCCATGACAAAACCAATATCTTCAAATCTTTCACTCACGAAGCCCCCTTTCAATTTGAATGCCACACGGGTATTTCGTGCTTCACCGAATGTTGCGCCAGACTTAAGCTGCTTTTGACGCCCTACGATATCCTTCGAATGAAGAATCGATTGAACATTTCCTCCAACCAATTCCTGGACCAGTACACGGAAACCCTTCTGGACCATCACCCCAGATTCCCCATGGTGAAACTGAACATGAAAAAGGGCGAAGGCCATCCATGCCCGTTTGTCACCGAAAAAGGCTGCACCATTTATGAAGACAGGCCGGAGGCCTGCCGACTTTATCCCGTGGGCAGGGCCTCGGCAATGGTGGATCGGGAGGCGGAAACAAGAGAAAAGTATTTTATTGTGGACGAAGCCCATTGCCGAGGTTTTCAGGAAAAGAAGGAGTGGACCCTGGAGAAATGGTTAAACCACGAAGGCGTGAAAGAGTACAAAGACATGAACACCCGGTGGCTGGGCATCATGACGTCATCAAAGAGCCTGGGTCCTAAAGCCCACCTCGCTCAAAAACACCAGATGTTTTTCATGGCCTCCTACAACCTGGATAAATTCAGACGATTTCTCTTCCACAGTAAATTCTTTGATCATTTCCAGGTAGATGAAGCATTAAAAGACAAGATGGAAACAGATGATGTGGCGCTCATGGAATTCGGCTTTGACTGGCTCAAATTCAGCCTTTTTGGAGATAAAACGCTGCAAGTAAAACAACCATAAAACAAGGGGATATGCCACTCTTTCATGGCGTATCCCCCCGGTAAACGTGATTCGTATTGTCGCTAATCCAACTTCTCAGAAAAGTTTTCACAAAATCCTTCCAACTCATGCCGCCAATGGCTTCAAAAACCCCGTTATGGTCTCAAATTTATCCACCTGAGCATCCTCTTGATGCATAAAGAAATTTCCCTTGACAAAAAAATTGTTTTTGAACATGTTATCATCAATTTTGAAGAATTTCCATTTCCCTGAAGAAGATATTAATTAACAACTACATGGCCTTAATGCCCCAACCAAAGAGGATTTGCTCATGAATGTGGATCTGTCACCTGCCAAAGTACTTATTGAAAAATACAGTCAGAAAAAGGGCGCGCTGATTCCGCTCTTACAGGACATTCAAGCCGCTTACGGTTATGTTCCCGATGAGACTGTCCAGCTGGTAGCCCAGGAACTTTCCATTTTCCCCGTGGAAATTTATGGCGTTTTAACCTTCTATACCCAATTCTATCTGACCCCGCGCGGGAAGCACACCATCCGGGTCTGTCAGGGAACCGCCTGCCATGTCATGGGGGCCAAAGGCCTGTTTGACTATCTTCTGGATAAACTGGAGGTTGAGGAAGGGGAAACCACTCAGGACGGCCTGTTCACGGTAGAACGCGTGGCATGTCTCGGATGCTGCGGGATGGCGCCCGCCATTATGATCGATGAAGATTTTTATGGGCGCTGCACCATTCAGAATGTTGAAGAAACATGGGAAAAGTACCGATCGGAGAGTGCGGGATCATGAAAAATAGAATACTCATATGCAACGGAACCAGTGGGATTTCGGCCGGAGCGGAAAATGTCGGAGCGCTTTTTTTAAAGGGGCTGAAACAGCACCATTTGGAGGATCAATATGATGTGGTGATGACCGGCGACCGGGGCCTGTTCCGGGATGTGCTTGTGGACGTTATCATTCCGGATGGCGAGAGAATCACCTACGAATACGTCAAGCCCGAAGATGTGCCGGGGATTGTGGAAGAACACCTGGTGAAAGGGGAACCGGTCAAGAAACTCCTGGCGGGAGACGATTACCGGGAATTTTTTGCCAGTCAAACCCGCATCGTCCTTGCCAATTGCGGCGAAATCGATCCCATGAGCATTGATGATTATCTGGCGCAAAACGGCTACAAAGCGCTGGGCAAAGTGCTCAAAATGACCCCTGATGCCGTCATTGAAGATATGAAGATCTCCGGACTGGGGGGGCGCGGCGGGGCCGGATTTTCCACGGGGATGAAATGGCATTTCTGTAGACAGGCACAAGGCGACCAGAAGTATATGGTCTGCAATGCGGATGAAGGGGATCCCGGCGCGTTCATGGATCGCAGCGTGCTGGAGGGAGACCCTCATGCCGTCGTTGAGGGGATGATTATAGCTGGCTATGCCATCGGTGCCACTGAAGGCTACGTCTATTGCCGGGCTGAATATCCCATTGCCATCAAACGCTTGACCAGAGCCATTGATCAGGCGCAAAACCGCGGCTATCTGGGAAAAAATATCCTGGGGAGCGATCATTCGTTTCATCTCACCATCAAACAGGGGGCAGGCGCCTTTGTCTGCGGAGAGGAAACCGCACTGCTGGCTTCCATCGAAGGAAAGCGCGGGATGCCAAAACCGCGCCCGCCCTTCCCGGCTCAGAAGGGGCTATGGGGGAAACCCACCACCATCAACAACGTGGAGACGCTTGCCAATATCCGCCATATTTTTAATAAAGGCGCAAAATGGTTTGCGTCCATCGGCACGGAGAACAGTAAAGGGACGAAAGTATTTGCCCTTGCCGGGAAAATCAAAAATACGGGCTTAGTGGAAGTCCCCATGGGCATGACCATTCGGGATCTGGTCTTCGGCCCGGGCGGTGGCATGCTCAAGAAAAAGGCCAAATTCAAAGGCATCCAGCTTGGCGGTCCTTCCGGCGGCTGTTTGCCTGAAAGATTGCTGGATACCCCCATTGACTACGCATCCATCAATAAGACCGGCGCCATTATGGGGTCCGGTGGAATGGTGGTCATGGACACACGCACCTGTATGGTGGATGTGGCCAGGTTCTTCCTGGACTTCACGGTGGAGGAATCGTGCGGAAAATGCGTCCCCTGCCGCGTCGGTTTGAAACGCATGCTGGAAGTCCTCGATGAAATCACGGCGGGACGGGGGAAAAAAGAACATTTGACATTCTTAAAAGAGATGGGAAACACCATCAGGAATACGGCCTTATGCGGTCTCGGAAACACCGCGCCCAATCCCGTCCTGACCACGATGCGCTATTTCCCCGAAGAATATCAGGCGCATATTGACGATCGCATCTGTCCGTCGCATGTGTGTACGGCACTGGTGAAATTTGAATTCGTGGAAGAGAACTGCACCAAATGCGGGCTCTGCTCCAAGGCTTGCCCGGTGGAAGCGATTTCGTGGGAAAAGAAGCAATATCCTATCCTTGACAAGACCAAATGCATAAAGTGCAAAGGCTGCATTGATGCATGTAACTTTGAGGCAATACAATGATACAGATAACAATTGATGACCGACAGTTACAGGTGGAAGACGGAAAGACCGTCCTTGAAGCGGCTCTTGATGCCGGGATCTACATTCCCAATCTATGTTATCATCCCGACTTACCCCCTCTGGGGGCATGTCGTTTATGCCTGGTCGAAATTGAAGGAATGCGGGGATTACCGCCCGCCTGCACCACTTATGTATCTGACGGAATGATCATTCAGACCCATACGAATCAACTTCAGGAATTTCGGAAAAATATTATCTGGTTTATGCTAAGCGACCATCCCGAAGAACTGGCGGAGTCTTCTCAGTTTCAAAAGGTGGTTGAATGGGTGGGTGTTAAAGATGTGCTTCCCGGCCATATTTCGGAACCCAGAATCCTGCCGGAGATACCCGCAGATGAACCGGTTTACATTCGGGATCTAGAACGTTGCATTCTGTGCGAACGTTGTGTCCGCATGTGCCAGGAAGTCCGCGGCATCGGCGCCATTGGGTTGATCGACCGGGGCATCAAGACCTATGTGGGCACCCAGACCAATGTCCCCATCATGGATTCCGGCTGTAAATTCTGTGAAGCCTGCGTAGAAGTCTGCCCCTCCGGCGCGTTGCGGGACAAAGGGACCTTCACTGAGGAGGAACGCGAGGCCTACATTCTGCCCTGCACCCATACCTGCCCGGCAGGGATCGACGTGGCCCGGTATGTGCGCTTGATTGCCGAGGGCCGCTATCAGGATTCCATTGAGGTGATCCGTGAAACTGTACCGTTGCCGCATTCCTTAGGTTGTGTCTGTCCCCATCCCTGCGAAGAAGAATGCCGGCGGGGGGAAGTCAATGAAGCCATCAGCATCCGTGCTCTCAAAAAATTCGTGGCGGAACGGGATACGGGCCGCTGGCGCGAAAAACTGGAGATCCTTCCTGACACCGGCAAGAAAGTGGCCGTTGTGGGCGCGGGACCGGCCGGACTGACCGCTGCCTGGTTCATCCGAAAAAAGGGTCATGCGGTCACGGTGTTTGAAGCTTTGGACAAGGGTGGCGGTACCATGCGGATCGGCATCCCGGAATACCGTCTGCCACGGGAAGTGCTGGACCAGGAAATCAAGGACATCGAAGATATCGGGGTGGAATTTAGGTACAATACACAGGTCGAATCCCTTGACGATCTGTTTGAACAGGGGTTTGATGCCGTCTTTCTGGGGTTGGGAGCCATAAAGGGGACCACCATGGGAATTCCCGGCGAGGATGACCCGCGCGTATTGGACGGGTTGTCGGTGTTGTGGGATATCAACCTGGAAGGAAAATCGCAACTGGAAGGACGGGTCGCCGTGGTGGGTGGCGGAAATGTGGCCATTGACGTGGCCCGCTGTGGCTTGCGCACCGGTGCAGATCAGGTCTCCATGCTGTACCGGCGAACCCGCGAGGAAATGCCCGCGTCGCCTGAGGAGATCGAGGCTGCCTTGAATGAAGGCGTTAACATCGATTTTCTGGTGGCACCCATTGGCATAACGGCTCAGGAAGACTGCCTGCAGGTCCAGTGCATCCGCATGGAACTGGGAGAACCGGATGCCAGCGGCCGCCGGCGCCCGGTTCCAGTGGAAGGGAGCGAATTTATTTTAGAGGTGGATCGATTTGTCATGGCCATCGGACAAAAAGCGGTTATCCCTCAGGCTTTCGGCGTTGAATTGAACAGGCGCGGGTATATCAAAGCCAATAATTTCAGGGCGGAAGGGCGGAAAAGGGTGTTTACCGGCGGCGATGTGATGAGCGGTCCGGCAACGGTCATTGAAGCCATTCACGGGGGACGGGTGGCAGCCTCTGAAATTGACAAATACCTGGGCGGCACGGGCGACATCATGCAGCGTTTCATCCCCGAAGAAGCGGAAAATAACCGCTTGGGGAGAGATGAAGGCTTTGCCTATTATAAACGGGTGCACGAACAGATGTTGCCGGTGGAGGAATGCCTTAAAGGTTTTGACGAAGTGGAACACGCCTTCCATGAAAATGAAGCCTTTGAAGAAGCCAAACGATGCCTGCGCTGTCAGTTGCGCTTGACCATTTCAAAAGTCCCCATGCCGCCTGAACAATAGATCCCACCCCCCGTTTTGTAATCGTTCACGGGCGCCGCCTGCCGGCCACCGCAACCCGTGAACGGTTGCTCATTCTTTTTTGGGTTTCAATTTCCGGAGACGCAGAACCCCAATCCCGAGCACCGTGCAGATCAGTCCTGCCACCACCAGATACGCCCCCAAGCGGTATTCTTTGCTGAATTTCAGAAACTGGCCGCTGTGCTGGTTTATCCAGTAGGGGATCAGGGCCAGGGGTACCGCCCAACAGAGGCTGGCCGCGGCGTTTGCCAGGAGAAAACGGGCCGGCGCCATGCGAAGCGCCCCCGAAATGAGGCCCAGGGTTTGTTTCAGGCCCTCAATATACCGACCCGCAACCAGCAATAAAAAACCCCACCGGTTGACCCGTTTTTCCATTTTTACCAGTTTTTCCTCACCGGGGAGAAGACGGCCCAGCCAATGTCTACCGGCGCTTCGGCCCATATAGTACCCGGCGAAATTGCCTGAGAATGTGGCGGCAAAAGAAACCAGCACGATCCATTCAATGCGCAGATCCCCCCGGTAGGCCATAATGGCCGAAGCAATGAGAATGGTCTGGCCGGGAGACGGGATACCGCAGCCTTCTACAAATATAACCACAAATAACGCGAGGTATCCATAATGCTGGATGAACGGCTCAATATGGGCCACACTCTGGTGCAGCGCATTGATAAGGGCATGGGTCGATTCCGGCATGGTCAATCCAAAAAAATGGTTTTCCCCCTGATCCCGAAAATGGCGCGGCACACCAGGATATTCTAGAATAGCCAAATCCGCAATACACATTTCTCCCTGACAAGAGGCATGTCCGGTTCAACCGGGAAGATTCCCTTGATTATACCCGTCGTATGGGTTACAAAAAAGTTACTGAAAAACAGCCGTAGTGGGAAGTCATGCGAAAGACCGCCAAAAACCAAATCCAAAAAGTCCGGGCCCCCGCAAAAAAAAATACCTGCCTGGCTTGTGGAAAGGGCGATATCAGCGCCCGCAGGCGCTATTGTTCAAACGAATGCCGCAGTTATACCCAGTGGGTCCTTTCCCTGTCAAAGGGTTTGCTCAGGGCCCTCAACACGCGATATGCCGCCTTTTCCTTCACCCGTGACCAGGTCATTCTGGACGTATTCCCCATCTGGAGCAAACATATTTCCAGGTTTTCACGTGCCCGGACCCGGGGGAACAAACCCGCGGAAGATTTGAAACGAATGGTGCTGGAGTTTGGCAGACAGTGGCACGAAATGGTGGATAACAACCGCTCAATGAGTTACGCATCTCTCCACCTGGTGAACCGGAATCACCAGAAGTCCATTGCGCCGGAACGGATCAAACCAGACCGGAAATCGAGCCCCCGGCTTTCCAGGCAGGAAACAGGCAGCTTGAAGGTCCTGCAGTTGAAAAGAAATGATCTGGCCAGCGACGGGTCCAAAGCCAGGATCAGAACCGCCTATAAAAAAATGGCAAAGGTCCACCACCCGGATGCAGGGGGCAACGAAGACCAATTCAAAAAATTGAGCAACGCCCACGAACAGATGTTGTTGTGGGCGGAAAACCCCCAATATACCTCCAGAAAAGCCCTTCGGGATTGCTGGAGTTATGATGGCTTCAACAGTCGGTGGTCGCCACCCCTGTAGCCGTTTTATACCCGCCCCCCCATTTCAACAGGAATCACTCATGAAGGGGTTGTGTCCAAGAACCGGAAAACCATGAAAAAAGAAGAAACCTACCGGATTCCCTCACATGTGACCGAAATCATCCTGGAGAGCATTTCCGACGGTGTATTCACCGTGGATCACGACTGGCGCATCACCTCCTTTAACCAGGCTGCGGAACGGATCACCCGAATCCCCAGGGAAGAGGCCCTGGGGAAACATTGCTGGGAAGTGTTTCGGTCCAACATGTGTGAAACCGACTGCGCCCTTCGTCGCACCATGAAACAGGGCAAAGCCTTTGTGGATACTTCCACCTATATCGTGGACATCGACAAACGTCGCATTCCCGTGGTGGTATCCACCAGCCTTTTGAAAGACAGCCGGGAAAAAGTGCTGGGCGGGGTGGAAACCTTTCGCGATATGAGTGTGGTGGAGGAGCTGCGCAAGGAATTGGATGCGCGCTATGAGATAGGGGATATGGTCAGCCGCAGTCCTGCCATGCACCGGATTTTCAAAATCCTGCCCCAGGTGGCGGAAAGCGACAGCACGGTACTCATCCAGGGGGAAACCGGTACCGGCAAGGAACTGCTGGCACGGGCCCTTCACAACTTGAGCCCCCGCCGAAACAAGCCTTTCGTGGCCATCAACTGCGGCGCCCTGCCCGACAACCTTCTGGAATCAGAACTCTTCGGTTACAAAGCCGGCGCTTTCACAGATGCTGCAAAGGACAAACCGGGACATTTTGACCTGGCCGAAGGGGGAACCATTATGCTGGATGAAATCGGGGACATCAGCCCTGCATTTCAAGTAAGACTCCTGCGTGTGCTTCAGGAAAGAACATTTCAACCCCTGGGCGGTACCGGCGAATTTAAAGCAAACGTACGGGTAATTGCCGCCACCAACAAAGACCTGACCGAACTGGTGAAAAATGGGACTTTCAGACAGGACTTGTTTTACCGGATTAACGTGGTTCGACTGGATTCCCCCCCCCTGAGGGATAGAAAAGAAGATATCTCCACTCTGGTCCAGCATTTCATCGAGCGATTTAACCGATTGCGGGGCAGAATGGTGACCGGCATCAGCCAGGAGGCCCTTTCGATCCTCATGTTCCATGACTATCCGGGCAATATTCGGGAACTGGAAAACATTATTGAGCATGCCCTGGTATTGTGCCCGGAGGGCGAAATCGGCGTCCATTCCCTGCCGGAAAACCTGCAAAACATGGCATCTCGGCCCGTTGGTGCGGGGATCAATGCGGCCTTGAAATTGACCGAATCCCAGGTCATACGGGACGCGCTCAAGCGAAATCATTTCAACCGGCTGGCCACCGCCCGGGAACTGGGGATGCACAAGAGCACGCTGTTTCGAAAAATCAAACAACTGGGTCTTCAATTGCCGAAAACAGATGGGCGAAGCAAGCAAAAAAGTCCGCATTAGAGTCGCAACATTGCGACGGCATTAATCATAAACGTTTCATTTCTAAGACCCTATCTGCCAACCTTGACACCGCATTACTCATCCAAAATTTGATCCAACCACTTGAATTTACATTTTTTATTTTAAGAACAGGCAGGCCTTGGAAAAGATTGGTATGCAAATTGCTGTGCCTTAGTCCCATGGAGGATCATGACAAATGAAAGTGGCTGTAACCGTTTGGGAAAATCGTATTTCGCCTCTTTTCGATGCCACGCGTACGTTACTCATCGCAGATATTGATAATCGCGTGCTCACCGAAAAGCACCTGGTTTCCTTTGATTGCATCTCCCCTTTTGCCAGAGCTGCAACCCTGGAAGAACTGGGGGTCGGAACCCTGATCTGCGGCGGCGTATCCGATTTCTTCGCCAAACTCATTGAAGCCCGCAACATTCAGATCATCCCCTTTGTGGCGGGCAGGGTTGACGAGGTCATCGATGCATTTCTGGGAGACACACTTTGTCATAAGAAATTTCGAATGCCGGGATGCAGCCGTCGGCAGTACAAATTAAGGAAAAGGAGGAACAGACATGAAAATTGCAGCGAGTAGCAGCGGCAACAATTTGGATTCTCAAATGGATCCACGCTTTGGACGATGCGCGTATTTTTTGATTGTGGATACGGATGATATGAATTTCGAAGCCTTTAACAATGAAAGCATCGCGCTGGGCGGCGGCGCCGGCATACAGGCAGCCCAGTTTATCGCTTCCAAGGACGCAAAAGCCATTCTAACCGGAAATGTGGGTCCCAACGCGGTGAAAACCCTTGCTGCGGCAGGGGTAGAAGTTTTCGCGGGTCAAAACGGAACCGTCAGTGAAGCGGTAAAACGATACAAAAGCGGAAATCTTGAATCCACCCGCAAAGCCACTGTAGCTGATCATCACGGTATGGGCGGCAATAGCAGTACTGGAAGCGTTGGAACCGACAATAGTGGTGGTGTCGGCACAGGAAACATGGCTTCCGGAAGCGGCGTCGGTATGGGTCGCGGCAGAGGCGGCGGCAGAGGTCGTGGTATGGGTGGCGGCAGAGGTCGTGGTATGGGTGGCGGGCGCATGCAGGGAAGAAATTAAATTCATTGGGGTCTTCGTAAATATATTCTGGGAGAATAAGTTTTATGGCAACGGCAGATGGCAACCAACAAGATAAACACCAGATGCAGGATCTTGAAATCAAAGAAAGCCTGCTTCGAATTAAACATAAAATACTGGTCATGAGCGGCAAAGGCGGCGTTGGAAAAAGCAGTGTGGCAGCTTATCTTTCCGTGGCACTGGCCCGTCAGGGATACAAAGTGGGGCTCATGGATGTGGATCTTCACGGCCCCAGTATCCCCCGGATGCTGGGACTGAAGGGGACTCTTCAGGAGGATACGGCAACGGGGAAAGCGCGCCCGGTCAGTTATATCCCCAACATGGAGGTCATTTCCATTGAAAGCCTCCTCGGGGAAAACAAGGATGCGGCCACCATCTGGCGGGGTCCGCTCAAAATAGGCGTTATCAGACAGTTCGTATCCGATCTGGAATGGAATGATTTAGACTACATGATTATTGATTCACCGCCTGGCACTGGAGATGAACCCCTGACCGTGGCCCAGACCATTCCTGACGCCTTGGCCCTGATTGTGACAACGCCGCAGGAGGTTTCTCTGGCGGACGTGCGAAAATCCATTAATTTCTGCCGCCAGGTCAATATGGAAATTCTGGGCCTGGTTGAAAACATGAGCGGTCTTGTGTGCCCGCACTGCGGCAAAACAGTTGACCTTTTCAAAACCCATGGCGGAATGCTGACCGCCAAAAAGGAGGGCCTCAGATTGCTGGGGACACTTCCCCTTGAACCTCAAGTGGTCATAAACGGTGATGCCGGCAGCATGGATATGCTGGACAATACAGCGCTCCCCATCACGCATGAATTCAACAAAATGGTAGAGATGATCGTACAGTTGACCCGGGATCGCAAGAATTTAACACCCAAGACCCAAACGGAATTTCCAATGGTTGATAATGGCAATCAAGATGGTAAAACGCTCGTGGTACCCGTGAGCGACGGAAAGTTGAGTTCCCATTTCGGCCATTGTGAACAGTTCGCATTCATTGAAACCCAAAACGGAAAAATTGTAAAAACAGAAATGCGGAATCCACCCCCCCATGAACCGGGAGTCCTGCCGCGATGGCTGCATGAACAAGGTGCTGATGTGGCCATTGTGGGCGGAATGGGCGAAAGCGCTCAGCAGCTTCTTCAAGGCAACGGCATTGAGGTGATTATGGGCGCTCCCTTGGATTCACCGGAATCTCTGGCCAATCAGTATCTCTCCCACACCCTTGTTTCGGGCGAAAACCGTTGCGATCACTAAGGCAGGTGCGAGCAAATCAGCATCTGCTTAGGAGTCGAAATTAAACGGGTTACCATCTGAAAATCCGTGAAATCCCGCAACAGCGACTTATAGTAGTCCCAAAGATAGAAAACAGGCTGGTCCAGATCGTAACTGGAAAAACAAGGAGAATCGTATGATCATCAGTATCGCAAGCGGAAAGGGAGGAACGGGAAAAACAACAATCGCCACGAACCTGGCGGTTTCCCTGGATACCCCGGTCCAACTCCTGGACTGCGACGTGGAAGAACCCAACGCCCACCTCTTCATCCGACCCCACATGGAAGAGACCCGCACCCTTACGACGCCGGTGCCGGAAGTGGACATGGAGAAATGTACCCTTTGTGGAAAGTGTGGGGAAATCTGTCAATTTAGAGCCATTGTGATGATTGGCGAAACCGTTTTGCCTTTTGTCGAAATGTGCCACAGCTGCGGCGGGTGCATGGAAGTGTGCCCGGAAAAAGCTATTACCGAGGCCACAAGGGAACTGGGGCGCATTGAAAGAGGGCATTATAACGGGATGGAATTCGTCCATGGAAAACTGCGGGTGGGCGAAGCCATGTCGCCCCCGCTGATCAAAGCGGTCAGGGAATACGCCCGGCCGGACCGTCTGACCATTATCGACGCACCGCCGGGAACCTCCTGTCCGGTCATTTCCGCCATGAAAGGGGTGGATTTCGTGCTGCTGGTCACCGAACCCACCCCTTTTGGACTCCACGATCTAAAACTGGCGGTGGGAGCCGTCCGGATCCTGGGCATCCCCTGCGGTCTCGTCATCAACCGGTCGGACATGGGGGACGACGGGGTCCTGAACTATGCCGAAGCTGAAGACATTCCCATCCTCATGGAGATCCCCTTTGATCGAAGAATCGCAGAGAGCTACTCAAGGGGCGACATAATCGTGGACGTCATGCCGGAATGGAAAGAGAAATTTGTTCAGCTTTCTCACGATATCAAAGTCATTGCCGAACGGAAAAGGAGCATATCATGAGAGAAATCGTTATTATCAGCGGCAAGGGCGGAACGGGAAAGACCAGCATCATTTCAGCTTTTGCAGCCCTTGCCGAAAACAAGGTCCTTTGCGATGCGGATGTGGATGCGGCGGATCTTCATCTGATCATGGCGCCTGAAATAGAAGAACGTCACGATTTTGATGCCGGACACACGGCAAAAATCGATCCGGATAAATGTACCGAGTGCGGTCTTTGCCGTGATCTGTGCCGGTGGGATGCCATCAGCGAAGATTTCGTGGTGGACGAAATCGAATGCGAAGGGTGCGGCGTCTGTTATTATTTCTGCCCTGAAAAGGCCATAGAATTTCCCATTAACACTTGTGGCGAGTGGTTTATTTCCCATACGCGGTTTGGACCCATGGCCCATGCCCGCCTGGGGATCGCCGAGGAAAACTCCGGGAAGCTGGTAGCGCTCATCCGAAAGGAAGGGCGGGAACTGGCTGAAAAAAACGGGCTTGATTACCTGCTCACCGATGGCCCTCCCGGCGTGGGTTGCCCGGTGATCGCCTCCATGGGCGGCGCATCGGCGGTTTTGATCGTTGCCGAACCCACCATTTCGGGAAAGCACGATATGGAACGGGTATCGGAGCTGGCGGCATTTTTCAAGGTGCCGGCCATGTTGTGTGTTAATAAATTCGATCTCAACCCTGAGATGGGGAAAGCCATCGAAGCCTTTGCCAGGGGAAAAAACGTAAAGGTTATCGGTCGCGTTCCCTTTGACCCGGATTTCACCCGGGCCATGGTGGCGGGAAAAACCATTGTGGAGTTCAACGAACAGGGCGAAGCCTGCCGGGCGGTGAAAAGCATCTGGGAAGACGTGGTTGGAAGTCTTTAAAAGAATTGATGCGGGGTTCTTTACTATTGCCGAATTTCCTGATAAGAAGGGTCTCGATTCCGCCGAATTCCGGGCAGAATGAATAAAAACCCCGGGGCGGAAACCATTATCGTAAAGAAAGGACGAAGAAATGGCATCAAAAGACAAGGAATCGAGACTGGCTCAAATGGACTACTGGGAAGAACAGCTGAAGCAGCGGCTCGCCCGGTTGGCTGAAAAGGATGTCGCACCTGAAGCGATTGCCAAGGACACGGAAGTCAAGAAATTTCGCGCCAAAGTAAGGGACACCCGCGACCGGCTTGCGGTGATCGAGGAAAAAGAGAAGAAACAGGCGGAAATGGCCAAAGCCAAAGCTAAGAAAGCCGCCAAACCCAAGAAATCCAAAAAGAAGAAACAGCAGGAGGAAAAAGCGGCTGAAAGCAAACGTCAGCAGAAAAAGAAAAAGAAGAAAGAGAAAAAAGCCAAAGCTCAATGAGCACCGGGGATCTCCAGGCCCCTTTCAAAGCGCTCAATTTCAGCCCCGTTCATTTCCAGAAAGGATTCGGGGCTGAAATTTAATTTGCTGAATAGCTTTTCTTCAACCTGACCGCATAACCTGAAATTTATTTTAATTCTTTCACCGAGTTCTTCCTGACCTCGTCCATAACGCTTAATGATATAGTTCTCCCGCTCTTTAAGGGTAACGATCCTGTCATGGTTAACCCGTTTATCCGCATAAAAAACCACTTCCTTTTCAGAATCGGCGCTGTTCAAACGATAGTTCTTCAAAATCACGTGCTCCGCCACAATGGGGGCGATTTCGTCAAAGCCGTTTTCCATGCAGATTTGTTTTCCAATTTCCGCATGGTCCCCCCCGAAATTAATTGATGGCGTTTTGCCGATATCGTGAAGCAATGCCCCAACCGTTGTTTTTGAAACGGAGATATCCGGATTCTCCTCCCTGAGCCCCCGGGCAATCATGCGGGCCACCCTTGCCACAACAACCGAATGGGCTTTGATATGGGCGAGCATGTGGTATTTGTCCATGTAACGGTAGCATTCTTTGATCGACGGAATCATGATTTATCCCTATATTTCTTTCAACCCGGCACCCGGTCCATTGAATACGGACATGATACCTAGCAGGTTTTAAGGGTCCGTTCAAGAAAAAATCCTTTCACGAAAATCGCGCAATATTCGAACCGGCATAAGCCCCAATGGAATGTTGACAAACCCCATGGTTTTGTTTAAGTTCAGAAAAAATCAAGGCGTAAGGCATGCGGTTTTTCAACCGGTGCGTTTAGCCCCGGGAGATTGAAAACCACGAAAGGAGTCCGGCCATTTCTGATTTCTCTCAAAATAACAGCAAGGTCACTTCGTTTCATATTCTCCGACAGGACCGGGAACACCTTCGAAAACCGTTGACACTTCATTCCAGGTGGGAAAAAACGGTCCTGATCCTCCCGCTTCTGGCCAGCGAATACACCGACCCCGCCAACCTTCCGGTTTTTGAGAATATCCTGGGGCAGCTCAAAGATATCGACTATGTCTCCGAAATCATTTTTGGTCTGGACCGGGCCACGGAAGAGGAAGCGTTGCTGCTGCGGGATCTCATCAATAATTTTGGCATCCAGAATTACACGATTCAGTGGAATGATGGTCCGGGGTTTCTCGGCATATACGAAAAGCTCAACGAAGCGGGGTTCAATATCAGCGAACCGGGTAAAGGAAAAAACATGTTTCTGAGCTTCGGAATCGCCATGGCCCTGGGTGCGGAAACCATCGGCCTCATCGATGCCGATATTCGAAGTTTCAAGCGGGTTCAGCTGGACCGACTCTTTTACCCGGTCGTGGCGCTCAATTATGATTTTTCCAAAGCCTATTATTCCAGAATCAAGGATAATCAGATCTATGGAAGGGTCAAAAGGCTTCTGCTTGACCCCCTTCTCATCGCACTGAAACGGAAATTCTCTGAGACCAAAGACCAGAAGATGTTGAATCTCATCGACTTTCTTCTAAGCTTCAAATATCAGCTCAGTGGTGAGGTGGCCTTTCATGTGGACCTGCTGAAAAAGATGCGGTTTGCCACCAACTGGGGCGTGGAGATTTTCACCCTCATTGAAGTATATCGAAAAGCTTCAGCACCGGCGCAGGTCATGTTCACGAAAGATTCTTTCGATCATAAACATCAGGATGTCTCCAGCCAGGACCGCAAGAAAGGCCTTAACCGAATGGCCATTGACATCGTCACAACCTTGATGAATGCTTTGATTATCGAAGAGGGTCTGGAAATTTCTGATACCTTTTTCAGAGATCTGACAGTCACCTACCAGGCCGTGGCGGAAGAACAGGTCAAGAAATATTCCGATGACTCGGATTTCAGCGGCCTCACATACGACCGCGATAACGAAGAATTCCTGATCAAGGAAGTTTTCACCCATTCCATCCTTGCAGCCGGGGATATGCTCACCGCCCCTTACCGCATGACGGAGAAATTCTTGCGGTTTGTCAACTCTCACAATGAATTCGGCGAATATCTCAAAAACGGGCTGGCCCAGGCCATTTTACAGGTGGAACATAAAACCGAAAAACAGCTGTTCGAAACCCCGCAAACGGTTTCCTGGGAACGGGTGAGCAATAAACTGCCAACAATCTTTTACGATTTGATTGAGGTGGTTGAAAGTGAGAAATTACGTTTTTCCTGATGAGATGGTAGGACTCATGGTTGATGTTTTTTTCACCCGGGATACTCCCCCATCCCATCTGGTATTTACTGACCTGGACGGCACCCTGCTGGACCACCATACCTACGGTTGGGAAGCGGCCATTCCCGCCCTTGAGCGCTGTCAAGAAAACGGCGTGCCGGTGATCCTGGTCTCCAGTAAAACCAGGGCTGAAATGGATGTGTTGCGCCGTGAATTGAATCTTTCGGCGCCCTTTGTATCTGAAAATGGCGGGGGCGTATTCTTTCCCCGTGAAATCTTCCAGGATGCGCCGGCTGGCTCCTTCGCGTCGGAAATCCCGGACCCGGGGGGCTCAGACGGTTTCTGGCAGTGGTCTTTGGGCATTCCTTACGCCCATTTGACGCGCGAGTTGGGCCTTATGAAAAAAAGCCTGGGGCTTTCCATAAAGGGGTTCTCAGAGATGGGTGTTGCCGAAATATCCCGACTGACGGGTCTCGACCGGGGGGCCGCCCGTCTTGCCGCCACGCGGGAATATGATGAACCCTTTATTTTTATAGGAGACCCCTCCCCCGATCTGGTCCCCCTTCATGAAGAGGCCGCCCGGAGAGGGCTGACGGTCGTCTCAGGGGGTCGCTTTCACCACCTGACGGGCAACAATCACAAGGGAAAAGCAATGGGGCAAATTGCGTCCTGGTATAATTCACGATATCATTTAGAGGGGCAGTCCGACCCGATTCCCACCGTTGCCCTGGGCGACAGCCCCAATGATTTTCCCATGCTTTCGTGCGCTGATTTTCCGGTACTGATTCTTTCAGGACGAAATTTCCCGGATCTTGAAAAAGAAATCCCGAACCTCGAAACAACAAAATATCCAGGTCCAAAAGGCTGGAACGAAGCCATTTTGAATATCTTAAGTCCAGATAAGGAGAAGGCCCATGCCTGATAGCTTTGAAAAGGAAATGAACCCGGAAAACATCAAGAAAGCTGAAATGGTGGTCTGTATCCCTTCCTACAAAGAGGCTGACGCCATTGCTTATCCCGTCACCCAGGCCGACGAGGGGCTGCGGAAATATTTCAGCGAGTACGACGCGGTGATCATCAACTGCGATAACAACTCGCCGGATCATACCCGGGAAGCCTTTATGGAAACCCCCACCCAAACGCCCAAGATTTATCTTTCCACTGAACCGGGCCTTAAGGGAAAGGGGAATAACTTTAAGAACCTGTTTCAAAAGGTGGTGGACCTGAAAGCCAAGGCCGTCGTGGTGGTGGACGCGGATCTCAAGAGCATCACCCCCGAATGGATCAAACACCTGGGGGAACCGCTTTTCAGCGGATTTTCGTACGTAGCCCCCCTGTATATCCGCCACAAATATGATGGCACCATTACCAACGGCATCGCCTATCCCATGACCAGGTCCCTCTACGGCAGGCGGGTCCGCCAGCCCATCGGCGGGGATTTCGGGTTTTCCGGGGAACTGGCGCCGTTATATTTGGAAAGCAAAACCTGGAATGAGGCGGTGGCCAATTTCGGAATCGATATCTGGATGACAACGCTGGCCATGAACAATAAGGCCCAAATCTGCCAGGCTTTCATGGGAAGGCCCAAAATTCACCGCACCAAAGATCCCGGAAGTGACCTGGGGCCCATGTTCAGGCAGGTGGTGGGGACCATCTTTTCTTTGATGAAAGAGTTTGCGCCCTACTGGCTCAAGGTAAAGTACAGCCGACCCACCGCCATTTACGGGTTCGGTCTGGGCGAAACGGAAATGCCCCCTGAAGTCTCCGTAAACCGGGAAAACCTGTTGAACCAGTTTCACGAAGGCTTTGATCAATACCGTGACATATGGGAAACGATCCTCACACCGGACGTTTACAAGAAACTCCTTGAGATCAAAGACATGAAACAACAGGAGTTCAGTTTTCCCACGGATCTGTGGGCCCGGTTGCTCTTCGACGTGGCCGCCTCATACGGGGAGGTGGGCATTAGCGAGGATGCCACCATGGATTCCCTGATCCCCCTCTATTTCGGCCGCACCCTTTCCTTTGTCATCAGAACGGAAAAAATGTCAATGAAGCAGGCAGAAGAGGCCATTGAAGATGACTGCGCCACCTTCGAAACGGCCAAACCGTACCTCATTCAACGGTGGAACGAGCGGCACGGTTAGCGAACCAGAAGGAGTCTCACATCCATCACATTGGTGTTGGTGGGGCCGGTCATGAGAAGATCCTCGGTTTTTTCCAAAAAGTGGTAGGCATCATTGTTATCTAAGAAATCAACGGCCGACAACCCGGCTTTCCTGCCCCGTTCCACCGTATAGGGATCCACAACAGCCCCCGCCGCATCCGTAGGGCCGTCGTTACCATCGGTCCCCCCACTTAAAACAACTATTTTTTCGGGAAGTCCGGCGATTTCCACAGCCGATGACAGACAGAACTCCTGATTCCTGCCGCCCAGCCCATCGCCCCGGATGGTCACGGTGGTTTCCCCCCCTGAAATAATGCAGGCGGGTTTTGGGGTGGGCCTGCCGCTTCGGCATATCTCTCGCAATATGGCACAATGTACGCGGGCCACGTCCCGGGTTTCCCCCTCGATCAGGGATGAGAGGATCAGGGTGTCATACCCCAGCTCCCTGGCTTTTTTCTCCGCCGCTTCAAGGGCCAGGATATTGCTGCCCACAATGATATTCGATACATACAGAAAAACCGGATCACCCGCCTTAGGGGTATCGGGTGTTTTTCCCGCTGCGCCTTCCTCCAGCCGCCGAACAATACTTTTGGGAACATCTTTTAACGCATATTTTTTTAAAATGCCCAAAGCGTCTTCGAAGGTGGAAGAATCCGGCACAAAAGGGCCTGAAGCGATGACGTCCATTTTATCCCCCACCACATCAGACAACATCAGGTTGACCACGGTGGCCGGAAAGGCGGCGCGGGCCATCTGCCCCCCTTTTGCGGCGGATATGTGTTTCCTGACGGCGTTTATTTCGTCAATGCTGGCCCCGCAATCGAGCAACATGCCGGTTAAGGTCTGTTTCTCCCCGAGGGTAATCCCCTGGGCGGGCTGGCAGAGCAATGCGGACCCACCGCCGGATATGAGCGAAATGATGAGGTCTTTGTCGTTTGCTTTTGCCAGGAAATTCATAATGGCCGCAGTTCCCTTGACTCCGTTTTCATCGGGTAACGGATGGCTGGCTTCAACGGTTCGGGTTACCCCCAGTTTTTCCGTGAATCCGTACTTCACGTTGATCATTCCCGTCCGAACCCTCTCCCCCAGAAGTTCTTCCATGGCCAATGCCATGGGTGCGGTGGCTTTTCCCCCGCCCACAAGGGAAATACGGTCAAATTGTTTCAGGTCCAGGGTGGTCTGTTCTTCCCCGTCCTTTCCAAGGATGAGTTGGCTGTTTTTAACCCGCACAAAATTTTTCACAGCCCCGTAGGGGTTCACAGGGCGCAGGGACTCCCTGAATATGGTTTTGGCTTCGGTATGCATCTGCTTCAGGAGGTACTCATCCATTTCCTTCTCCTCATGCTCAATTTTTCAAATGGCACATTTTTATAACATTTTAAAGGTTCAGGGTTCAATGTACAGACCTGGGTCGCGAGTGTACCTCATTTTATTTCGAAAGAAAAGTCTTTGACAACGGCCCATACTGAAGAACGGTTTTCAACTTGACAGGACGGTTCCATTTTCTCTAATATCCGGCAGTCGATTTTAAGCTAAAATGAAACCTCCGATCTTTTGAAAGAACAGCCTAGGGACCGTTTCAATTTTTCGACAGCAAATCGAAATCAGAACCAACCCACAGATTAAACAAAGGAGCCTCGTATGCCGAAGCGTGACGACATCAACAAGGTAATGATCATCAGTTCCGGACCCATCATCATCGGACAAGCCTGTGAATTTGACTATTCCGGAACCCAGGCCTGCAAGGCCCTTCGAAAACTCGGCTATGAAATCGTACTGGCCAATTCAAACCCCGCCACCATTATGACGGACCCGGGCATGGCGGAGGCCACCTACATCGAGGCCCTCAATGTAGAAACCATGACCGAGATCATCGAAAAAGAGCGACCGGATGCACTGCTCCCAAACCTTGGGGGCCAGACAGGCCTCAATCTTTCCTCCGCACTGGCGGAAGCAGGTGTTCTGGACAAATATGGGGTCAAAATTATCGGCGTTGAAGTGGATGCCATCAAACGTGGCGAAGATCGCATCGCCTTCAAGGCCACCATGGACAAGCTGGGCATTGAAATGTGCAAGAGCGCGCCCGCTTACAGTGTTGAAGAAGCGGAAAAAATCGCCGACCAACTGGGCTACCCCGTGGTGATCAGGCCTGCCTACACCATGGGCGGCACGGGTGGTGGGCTCGTTTACAACGTGGAAGAACTTCGACTCATCGCCGCCCGGGGCCTCTCCGCCAGTTTTGTAAACCAGATTCTTGTGGAAGAATCCGTTCTGGGCTGGGAGGAACTTGAACTTGAAGTGGTTCGTGACGCCAAGGACCAGAAGATCACCGTTTGCTTTATCGAGAATGTGGATGCCATGGGCGTTCACACCGGCGATTCCTACTGTACGGCCCCCATGCTGACCATCGATCCGGAACTTCAGAAAAGACTTCAGAAGTATTCCTATGATATTGTGGATGCCATCAAGGTCATCGGCGGCACCAACGTTCAATTCGCTCACGATCCGAAAACCGGACGGGTGGTGGTCATTGAAATCAACCCGAGGACCAGTCGATCTTCCGCCCTTGCCTCAAAGGCCACCGGTTTCCCCATCGCCCTGGTGTCCGCCCTGCTGGCAGGCGGCCTGACCCTGGATGAGATTCCCTACTGGCGTGAAGGAACCCTGGAAAAATATACCCCATGGGGAGATTACGTGGTGGTGAAATTCGCCCGGTGGGCCTTTGAAAAATTTCCAGGCTCCGAGGACAAACTGGGCACCCAGATGCGCGCCGTGGGTGAGGTCATGAGTATCGGCAAAAACTACAAGGAGGCTTTCCAGAAAGCCATCCGTTCCCTGGAAAACGGCCGTTACGGGTTGGGGTTTGTCAAGGATTTCCATGAAAAATCTCTGGAAGACCTCATGGATCTTCTAGCCCATGCCACCAGCGAACGGCAGTTTATTATGTATGAAGCCCTTCGGAAAGGGGCCGGCATCGAGGAACTGCACCAGAAAACCCATATCAAGCAATGGTTTATTGAGCAGATGAAGGAACTGGTGGTGCTTGAGGAAAAGATCCTGGCCCACAAAGGGGAAAACCTGCCGGATGCGCTTTTGATACAGGCCAAAAAGGACGGTTTTTCGGATCGGTATCTGTCGCAAATCCTGGGGGTGCCTGAAAAAGAGATCCGAGAGATGCGGATCGGCCTGGAGATGGTGGAAGGCTGGGAACCGGTTCCCGTCAGCGGCGTTGAAAATGCGGCCTATTATTTCTCCACTTACAACGCGCCGGATCAGGTGGGTTCCAGCGACCAGCGGAAGATCATGGTGCTGGGTGGCGGCCCCAACAGAATCGGCCAGGGCATCGAGTTTGATTATTGCTGCGTGCATGCGGCTTTTTCCATCAAGGACGAAGGGTTTGAGTCCATCATGGTCAACTGCAACCCCGAAACCGTATCCACGGACTACGACACCTCCGATAAGCTCTACTTTGAACCTTTGACCGTAGAGGACGTACTCAGCATCTACGAAAAAGAAAAACCGGAAGGGGTGATTGTACAGTTCGGGGGCCAGACACCCTTGAACCTTGCCGCTGAACTGGCCGAAGCCGGGGTTAAGATTATCGGCACACAGCCTGAAGCCATCAATCTTGCCGAAGATCGTGATCAGTTCAGAATCATGATGCGGAAATTAGGCATACCGCAGCCGGAATCCGGCATGGCCAGCACCCTTGAAGAAGCCCTTCAAATTGCGGGCCGGATCGGTTATCCCCTTATGGTCAGACCGTCCTACGTGCTGGGGGGCCGAGGCATGGAGGTGGTTCACGATGAGGAAATGCTCAAGCACTACGTGGCCGCCGCTGTTGACGTGAGCCCTGAACGGCCCATCCTCATCGACAAATTCCTGGAAAACGCCATCGAGGCCGAAGCCGATGCCATCAGCGATGGCACGGACGCTTATGTGCCGGCGGTCATGGAGCATATCGAACTAGCGGGCATCCACTCAGGGGATTCCGCCTGTGTGATACCGCCCATCAGCATCGCGACCAAACACCTGGATACCATTTATGAATATACCCGAAGAATCGCCATTGAGCTGAATGTGGTGGGGCTGATGAACATCCAGTATGCCATTGCCGATGACACCGTCTATATTATTGAGGCCAATCCGAGGGCATCCCGGACAGTTCCCCTGGTCTCCAAGGTATGCAACATTTCCATGGCACGAATTGCCACTCAGCTCATGCTGGGCAAGAAACTGGCGGACCTGGACATCAAAACCAAGAGTATTCCTCATTATGGCGTCAAGGAAGCGGTCTTTCCCTTCAACATGTTTCAGGAGGTGGATCCGCTTCTGGGACCCGAGATGCGGTCCACCGGAGAAGTGTTGGGCATGGCGGATTCCTTCGGCCTGGCCTATTATAAAGCACAGGAAGCCACCCAGTTGGTCCTGCCCGATGAGGGCGGGGTTTTGCTGACCGTATCGGACGCGGACCGGCCGGCCGTAGGGGAAGTGGCCCGGCAGCTTCATCAGCTGGGGTTCAAGATTATCGCCACCAGCGGTACCCACCAATTTCTAAAGGAGTGCGGCATTGATTCCAAACGTATCCTGAAGATGCACGAAGGACGGCCCAATATTGTTGATGCCATCAAAAACAATGAAATACAGCTGGTGATCAACACCCCCAGCGGAAAATTGAGCAAGCATGACGATTCGTATATTCGGAAAACCGCCATCAAATTCAAAATTCCCTATATTACGACGCTTTCCGCGGCACTGGCCGCGGCCCGGGGGATTGCCGCCAAAAAGCGGGGACACGGCACAGTAAAATCATTGCAGGATTACCACCAGGATATCAAATAGCCGAAGGAACGAGGGAACACTATGGATGGAATTGTCGGGATTTACAGTCCAGAAGATGATGAACTGGTGAGCAAAGCATTTCTCGCCACCGGGGCGTGTCAACACCGGGGTAAAGCGAGCACCGGTTTGGCCGTGGGAAACAGCAAAGGCATTTATGTTTATAAAGGCCTGGGCCGCATCGCAGACGTCATTGATGGGGACATTGCCAAGACCTTTCAACACCTCTCCCCCGTGGCCGCCATCGGTAATATCGGATACACCAAACAGCGGATTCCTGAAAAGATCAATGTGGAACCCATTGAGATTCGCCCAAGAGAAACCTCGAAACTGAAGCTGGTTTTGACCATGGATGGGTACCTCATCAAGGAAGATGATCTCAAGGCCGAACTCGAACCCCGTTACCGGTTTCAGACCAACAACAAAACCGAGGTAGTGGGGGCCCTGCTGCATCAATATATATTGCTGGAAGGGATCAGCTTTGCCGCCGGCGAAAAACTTGTTGACAGCCTGAAAGGCAGGGGCACCTTTGCCTTGACCGCTCTGGTTCATGATGGCATTGAAACCCATTTGATCGCCTTAAATGACGACAAGGCCTTTGAGCCCTTCTGCTACGCCACCATCGACGGTGCCTTCATAGCGTGCTCCGAATCTTGCTCCCACCGTCGATTGGGGGGAACCACTGAAAAGGAGTACGACGGTGCTGAGATGACCATTTGTTCATCGTCCGGCATTGAAACCCGGCGTTTAACAAACAAACCCATTATGCCGGATATTTTCCAGGGAGTGTATTTTGGCAATGTGGCATCCATGTTTCGAGGAAAAGAGGTCTTTCAGATCCGGAGAGAACTGGGACTGGGGTTAACGGAACAGTATCCGGCATCAAGGGCCGATGTGGTCATTCCCAACCCCGAATCGGGCTGGGGCGTTACGGTGGGCGTTGCGGAAGGTCTGGACAAACAGTTGCTCCCGGCGCTGATCAAACTCCCCCAGGCGGTGAGGACATTTCAGGAAAGCGCCCGAAAGACCCGAACCCAGGAAGTGGGCCTTAAATTCGGCGGCATTGATTCCCTTTTAAAAGCAAAAAACATTGCCATGGGAGATGACAGCATCGTTCGTGGCACCGTCAGCGAAGGCGGTTCGGTCTGGGTGGTATACAATGCCGGCGCAAAATTCGTTGAATTTTGGATCTCCTACGGCCCCATGATTTTTCCGTCTTTCAAGGAATGGCACCGGGGTGAAGATTGCCTTCACGAACTGGCCGCCAGACGCGCTTTCCCCGATGGTAACCCTTATGACAAAAGCCTGGATGAAATTAATGGCGCCGTAGCCAAATTAATCGGGGTTGATGAAGTTCGTTACAACACCCTCGAAGGGATTAAGAAAGTAGCCGGCGACGGTTCTTTTCAAGCCCTTGATGCCAGCTATCCCATTGACGAAATCTATTGGCCCGGCTGGCTCAAAGTTGAAGTGGAGCGATATCACCGGTATCGTCCATAAAAATATTCCCCGGCGCCATGATTCCCGCCGGATCCAGCTCATTTTTGAGGGCTCTCATGGCACCGATGATGGGCGACGGGTATTGCAGTGCCAGTTGACGGTGTTTCATTTTTCCGATGCCATGCTCGCCCGCCACACATCCTCCCAGCGCCACGGCTTTTTTGGCCATGAGGTCATCGATCTCCGATGCAATGATCTTTTCTTCCCCGGTCCTTGCAATAAAGTTAAAATGAGGATGGCCGCTTCCCAAATGCCCGAATCGGAGAACCATCATATCTCCCAAAGGACGTCTGATTTCATCAAAATACGCAAACAACTGGTGTAAACGGTTGAGGGGAACAGCCCAGTCGGTGGAAATTTTACACCCCCCTGTTTTGATAGCTTTGATGCTTTCCTCATTGGCTGTTGAGGGGACATGATGCCGCAAGTCATAAAGATGTTTTTTTTCTTTTGGGCTGTCGGCGATCTGGGTATCATCAAAAAAAGGCGTATGTTTCTCGATAAGGGGAAACCACAGATTCAAAAACCGGTCCTTTTCTGATTCATCGCCGTATTCCTGTTCGAAATAGATCATTACGCGCGCATCAGCGGGTATGGCAATCCCTTTTGCTTTCGGGCGGATAATTTCCAGACAGGCATGATCCAGAAACTCCATGCTGGCCGCCTTGTAGGCGGGACCATGGTTCGCTTCCAAGGTAAAATCCACAGCACTTTTGAGATCCCTGAAAAAGACGATCCCCACAAAACCGTTGGCGGGCAGCTCCGTTAATGATACTTCGATCCGCGTCACAACGCCCAGGGTGCCTTCTGATCCCACAAATAATTGGGTCGGCCGGTACATGGCGCCATAACCGGCGCACATTTTTTCAGAAATACCATTTTTTACTTCAAACACCCTGCCCCTACCATCAACGACCCTCAAGCCCCGTACCCAGTCAATGGTGGCGCCATATTTGAGGGAACGGGAACCGGATGCATTGGTCGCCACATTGCCTCCCAGGGTACACTCTTCGGCGCTTGTGGGGTCCGGCGCGTACATGAGCCCTGCCTCTTCGACGGATTTCTTGAAATCGGACAGAACAATACCCGGTTCAACAACCGCAAATTTCCTTTCAACATCAATATGGATCACCCGGTTCATCCGTTCCAGGGAAAGCGCCGCGCCTTTTCCGCAAATGGCGGCCCCCGTGAGAGAAGAGCGGAGTCCCTGAGCTGTGAGGGGGAGTTTTCTGGAAATACAGGTTCGCACCATATCAATTACTTCCGCCTCCGAATTGGGGCGG
Source organism: Desulfobacteraceae bacterium (assembly GCA_016844935.1). Taxonomy (GTDB): domain Bacteria; phylum Desulfobacterota; class DSM-4660; order Desulfatiglandales; family Desulfatiglandaceae; genus NaphS2. Next base: position 28,292 of record JAERTK010000172.1, read on the forward strand.
AAGAGACCTTCAAACTTTCCTTTAAGGCCCAGAGCATCCTCATTATAGGCCGCAATAATTTCGGGGTCGGTAATCATTTCCGGCATGAATAATTTTCTCCTTGAATCCCGGAAGGGATTTCAATAATTTATCAGAATCAACTTGTTTAAAGCCAGTTAAAAAGAGTAGGGTCGGATCATGGGTCTTATATTCGATCAAAACACGCTCGGTTTCTATGATTCCTGGCGGCGGAGCCATCAAAGCCGAGCCATCGACAAGTCTACTGAACCCCTTTTGATGTCCCTTTTGGAGCCTCAACCGGGAGAGAGGGTTCTGGATATCGGTTGCGGCACCGGAAATCACCTGATCATGTTCAGCAAAATGGGTCTGGACGTCAGTGGCGTCGACGCCTCCCCACAGATGCTTGAAAAGGCCAGGGCCCGTCTGGGCAATAAATCCAACTTCAAATTGGGCACGGCCGAGGATCTTCCGTTCTCCGATAACGAATTTGACCTGGCGGTTTTGATCAACACGTTGGAATTTTTGGACAACCCCCTTTCTGCCTTGCGGGAAGCCGGACGTGTTGCCAAAAAGAAGATTTTTATCGGCGTGCTAAACAGCTTCTCCTGGAACGGATTTTTAAAGACAATCCAGGGTTATTTCGGGGATCCCCTTTTCGGACAGGCCCGGCTCTACAACCTCTGGCAACTCAAATCCCTTCTCAAACTGGCCTATGGGGCAATTCCCATTTCGTGGCAGTGTGTGCGGATTGTGCCGTCCTTTATGGAGGACACCTTTTCCGGTAAAAAGGACACGAAAAGCTTCAAACACTCCCCTTTCGGCTTCTTTCTGGGGCTGTCTGCAACCCTTGTATATCATTTTGAAACCGGCAATCTCCCCCTGAAAGTCAGGCTCAAAACGGCGGGTCATTCGCTCATGGGGATCGAAACCCTTCAGAAAACGGATCCGCTGGAATTTAAGAGAAGGTGACGGTTGGCCTGAGGAGAACACCATGAAAGAAGCCTGTCTGTACGAAAAACTGGGCAACAACAAAGTACAGTGTCGACTCTGCCATCATCTCTGCGTGATTGAGGATGGCCACCGGGGCCTGTGCGGTGTAAGGGAAAACCGTTCCGGAACCCTTCTGAGCCTGGTGTATGGAAAAATCATTGCCGGGCACTGCGACCCCATTGAAAAAAAACCCCTGTTTCACTTTCTTCCCGGGAGCCAGACCTATTCCATTGCAACGGTGGGATGCAATTTCCGATGTCTTTTCTGCCAGAATGCCGACATCAGCCAGATGCCCCTGGACCAAAACCGCATCGTGGGAGAGGATACGGCGCCCGAAGTCATTGTGCGGACAGCCATCAATCAAGGGGCAACATCCATTTCCTACACCTACACCGAACCGACTGTCTATCTGGAAACGGCACTGGAAACGGCCCGCATTGCAACGGAGAAAGGGCTGCGTAATGTTTTCGTCTCCAATGGGTATATGACACCGGCCGCCCTTGAAATGATGGGCGAAAATCTGCATGCCGCCAATGTGGACCTCAAAGCGTTCAACAAAGAATTTTACCGGGAACAATGCGGCGCAAAACTGGCACCTGTCCTTAAAACCCTGGAAACCCTGAAATCCATGGGGATCTGGATCGAAGTGACAACCCTGCTGATCCCGGGGCTGAATGACAAACCGGAAGAACTGAAGGACCTTGCGCGATTCCTGGTGGACCTGGACCCGGGCATCCCGTGGCATATCAGCCGTTTTCACCCCACCTATCGCCTCATGCACATCCCCTCAACCCCCGTTTCCACCATTCAACGGGCCAGGGATCTGGGGTATGACGCCGGCCTGCAATACGTGTACACCGGCAATATTCATGGGGACGAAGGTGAAAATACCTTCTGCCATTCCTGCAAGACGCTCTTGATCAACCGAACAGGGTTTTTCGTAAGCGAAAACAGAATCAAGGACAATGGGTGTGCCGTTTGTGGAAAAGAAATCCCCGGGCGCTGGAATGTTTGATTTTTTCAGCATCTGGTGCTAAACAGGTACCTGGTGTCAAGAAGGGCTTTATGGGTTCTTTTTTCTACCGGGATCCCCGCTGAATCATATTGATGGCCTTCTTCTGTTCAGCGGGGCTCCAAAAAAACCCCGTGTCATAATAGTTGCAGCCAAGACAGGTTTTTTGGCTCTGGAACTGGAGAACCAACATGAAGAAAGAGAACGAATTGGCGATCAAGGTAACCAAAGAAATCGTGGTCAAATTCATTGAAGCGGGGCGGCTGAGCGTGAGCTCCTTCCAGGAGGTGTGGCGTGATATTCACGATACCGTCAGCCATTCATTGAAAGAAACGAAAACAGAAGATTAATATTTCACCGCCATAAGGAACAACCCTTGTGGCGGCGCTTTTCTGCCGGCCAATCTCCGATCCCCCGAATCCAGGACTTCCGCAAAATCTTTTGTGTCCATTCGACCCTGCCCCACTTCCACCAGGGTCCCCACAATGTTTCGAACCATGTGCCGCAAAAAGCCGTTCCCCTCCAGGACCACACGCAAAACCCCATCTTCATCCTTCTCCACACCGGCAGTCAGTATGGTTCTGACCGGATCAGTATTGGCGCTCCCTGAAGATTTAAAGGCGGAAAAATCGTGGGTTCCCTTGAGAAGGGAGAGACACTCAGACATTTTTTCCACATCAAGGGGGTATCTGATATGCCACAAGGTGCTGCGGCGGAAGATATCCGGATGTCGCCGGTTCAGGATTCGGAATTCATAGGTTTTGCTTTTGGCCCGGTACCTGGCATGAAATGTTAAAGGAACCGCAGCGGCATCTTTAACCAGAATATCGGGGGGAAGGAGGGCGTTAAGTCCCCGCTTCAGGGCATCAACGGGGATTTGGGAATGGGTTTCGAAATTGCAGACCTGGTTTAACGCATGAACACCTGCATCCGTTCTCCCCGAGGCCAGAAGTTTGACGGGCAATTCCGTCATAACCTGCAGACTTTTCCCAATCACCTCCTGAACGGTCAGCCCGTTTTTCTGCTGCTGCCAGCCATGATACCGGGTACCGTCGTAGGCGACCACAAGCCTGATATTTCTCAGAGCCATTTTTTCTCAAAAAAAAGGAACCTGAGACAGATTCCTTTTTTTGATAAATTGAATAGAGACTTGATATTAACGTTTTGAATACTGGAACCGCGCCCTTGCACCCGGTTGTCCGTATTTTTTTCGTTCTTTCATTCTGGAATCCCTGGTCAAAAATCCGGCCTTCTTGAGCGAATCCCTTAATGCAGGATCAAGATCAACCAGCGCCCGGCTAATGCCATGCCGAATGGCCCCGGCTTGACCCGCGATTCCACCACCTCTGACATTAATGTAAAAATCAAATTTATCTCCCTGGCTAACCAATTCAAGGGGCTCCAGGACAGCGTTTCGGTCCGCATCCCTGGGCAGATACTGCTTCATGGGCCGCTTGTTTATGATTATCTCACCGGTGCCGGGTTTCATCCAGACCCGCGCAACAGCCGTCTTTCTTTTCCCAGTGGCGTGAAATAGTCCCTCTGCCATTTATATCTCCAAAGCCTCCAATTGTTGTGCCTCATGCGGATTTTCAGGGCCAACGTATATTTTCAGTTTTTTCAACTGGCGCCTTCCCAGGCTGTTTTTAGGGAGCATGCCTTTAACCGCAAAACGCAAAACATCCTCCGGTTTCTTCTCCAGCAATTTCCGTGCGGAAATCTCTTTTAGACCACCAATATAGCCACTATGTCGATAATAGATCTTTTTGTCCCATTTTTTGCCGGAAAGGGCAACCTTTTCAGCATTCACGACGACGATAAAGTCTCCGGTATCTGCATGGGGCGTATAGATGGGCTTGTGTTTTCCCCGCAGTCTCATGGCGATCTGTGTGGCAAGTCTCCCCAGAATTTTGTCCTCGGCATCAACTAGATACCATTTCCGATCAACTTCCCGTTCCTTGGCAACAAATGTTTTCATTTCTTTTATCCTGTTCAACAAAATACAAAAAGATTCTTTTAGGTCAACCTGGCATATATGTCAAGGTATTTTTCGAAATAAATTTGTTGACATGATTTGGAATTCCTGCTAAATGAAGTTTTTTCTTTTGGCGCCCGTAGCTCAGCTGGATAGAGCGCCGGGCTTCGAACCCGTAGGCCGCAGGTTCGAGTCCTGCCGGGCGCGCCAGGAAAAAGTTCAGATATGGGCCTGTAGCTCAGCTGGGAGAGCAGTTGACTCTTAATCAATTGGTCGGAGGTTCGATCCCTCTCAGGCCTACCAACAAAAACAAGCACTTGCGGCATTTCGCTGAAAGTGCTTTTTTTGTTTCAGGCTGTTTGGGTCAAACGTGGGTCAAAAAAACTTTTCCTGACTACAAAAACCCGCCCTCCCGATACCGGGAAGAAACCCCGTACCCATACCCCCATGAAAACCCAACTAAGGAATCCCTTCTGGCAAAATTGGCGGGGGTGGGTCGTCGCTTCGCCGTCTGGTTCCATCCTCATGGGTTCCCGTACCCATCCCCATCCAGCACGAGCATTTCCCAAGCCACCTTCTCCAAAATCAGTCTCCAAAAAATCCCCACATACGAACGGTTTTCAACACGATCCCCCAGCCACCCTACCCATGGTATTCATCCGGTCGTGATTATTCCCAGGAGCGCCGTATACGGGGTTTTTTTGGCAAGACGGCCCGCTCAGGGTCATTAGAAAGGGTAATAAACCGTGAGTCTTGAGTGATTCCCTACATCCCTCCACTGAGCGAAAAAACGTGACCTTTTGGTCTTGGGTGGTGTATCAAGGGGTATCCAACCTGAACCCAATTTAGGGGAGGTGAATAAATGAGAACTTTTATCGGTATTCTGTTGGTCGGACTTCTTGGTTTTTCAGGATGTAGCAGCAGTGATGCGGAATCTAGTCCAGCATACAACGTCCAAGCATTTGGGTTGGTCGATGAGCTTGGAATTTCTTTCTACGCCAAAGTCATGGATCAGCAGGGAAATCCCATGTCTGCCGCCATGCTCACAATAAATGACGAGCCTATGAATATAGGCTTTTTAAGCCCTGAAAATTTGAATATAACTGAAGATAATGATGCCGTTCCTCAGCCCGTGCAACAGGTTTTGAGCGGGGATTACCTACCATATTATTTTCTAAATTACTTAGAGATAGATGAAGGGGATGCCGTAAACCTCACGGTCAAAGGAGAGCATGGCCTTACCCTTTATACCAGTTCTATGGGTGTCCCAGAGCAGATTACGATAATTGAGCCGCTCCCCGATGCGACTCTTGCCCCTGGCCAGGCGATAGACGTGAAGTGGGAAGGCGGGGGATCGGCGGCCCATTTTCAGGTCATCTATATCGGGGACGAAAATATCGTAAAATATACTTCTGAGATACTACAAGAACAAACCGAATACATGATACCCACCGGCGTCGTCGAGGAGGGTGAAGTATATATATTCGTGCTTGGTTGGCTCGGCGAAGATGAAGTTGATGGCGAACAATTAACCTCGTCGTTTACAATAACGGTTTTAGACGTAGTCAAAGTAAATGCTTCCGATACGGACGAGTTGGGAGGGGGGATGGCGCGAGACCAAGATTCAGACCAACATTGTACATCTTTACCATGTCATCAAACTAAATGTGTTACGCCATACGTAAATTGTTGGAACTATTGGAGTTCTCAAGGGCAACCTACATATGTCAGGGTTTACTGTATACCGAAAATGCTAAGATGCACTATATATCAGTGCAAAAATTAAGGGTATTAAATAATCCGCCACGTAGGGGATCATAAATTTTATAACGCCCAAACTGAAGGCTCCGGAGACGGTCCCGGAGACTTTAACCAACACCGCCATTACAACCACTATTAATGAATCGGCAATATCGGACTGCCCCATTTCCGGCCCGACACAGACCGACATTGCTTATTTGGGGGAACAGGGGACGTTGTTGACTATTTATGCATTTCCTCGTGCGTTGCTGAGCGAATAAATCTGTTTTTTAATGTCACATACCTGCTATCGCAGCCCTCTAAACGATAATAAAGGCTGTAATATCAATTACATATAACATATCTCACATGATGCACATTCCTATGAAATTGGGTAAATCGACGGGAGCCTTTTGGTAGGATTCCTTCATGATGCCTCAGATTATTGCGCTGGCCTTTTTTTGTTTTCGCCGGATTTTTCGACGACGCAATCCTGAAAGTGGGTTTGATGTTTCCCCAGGATGGTCAAATTGAATCCGGTCGCTCCGACCCCAGGCCGCTGGCCGCTCGTCACACAGATCAAAATCCACCCAGGCGGATTCTTATTTTTTCGTGCCGCCGTCACCTGACAAGATATCAGATACAGTGGCTCAACCAAAATAATGCTTGCGCACTTGAGTGCTGAAATAATATCATCCGTCCAACAATCAAATTTAAGGTTACGTCTGGCAGTCTTGAACGAAATGGGTCGCGGCAGGGGTTACGACTAATGCACGTTATGTTGCCGGTTAGTTTATGTTGTGTGATTTGATTCCTTCCATTTTATTCCCTCGTTGTTTTCCTCATAATAGTCTCCCTGTTTGAGCTTCCTTTCCCATCCAGCGTTGGATGCTTTCCATATAATTCCTGT
>JAERTK010000173.1 GCA_016844935.1 Desulfobacteraceae bacterium
CCATGGACACCGAAACCGTGATACAAAAGACTTGTGGACATAAGGAAATCCTCCTTTTTGTGTGAATTGGTCTTCACATAGGAGGTAATTCTTATTGTCCACTTTTTCAACCACTCAAAGTACGCAAGATCCGGATGAACCTCATTTAAAATTTAGATATTGATACTTGACAGGTTGAAATGTAAAATTTAGACTAGTCTAAGACTGGTAGATTTTAACCTGGAGGACTATTTTGGAAACAGTTGGTGCATATGAAGCAAAAACCCATCTCCCGAAGTTGCTTGAACGTGTGATGAAAGGAGAGCGGATAACCATTACAAAGCATGGGGTGCCAGTGGCTGTTTTGCAGCCACCATTACCTTTAAGAAAGACTGAACCCAGAAAGGTTATTGCTGAATTGAGAGAATTTCGTGAAAAACATACCCTTAAAGGGCATTCCATCCGAGATATGATTGAAGAAGGAAGGCGATAAATGGCCGTTGATTTTGTCATTGACAATTCTGTGGTTATGACCTGGTGTTTCAAGGATGAAACAAGCCAATATGCTGATCATATTTTGGATAGACTTGAGGATTCCACTGGTTTCGTTCCGGCCATTTGGCCTTTAGAAGTTTGTAATGTGCTATTGGTTGCTGAGCGCAAAAAACGAATGGGTGAGGCAGGCAGCGCACGTTTCATGGCTTTACTTGCTGAACTTCCAATAATAGTTGAACAAGAGCCACCGGAAAGGATGATTAAGGAAATCTTTGCGTTGGCCCGTAAACACAAACTTTCAAGCTACGATGCCTCATATTTGGATCTGGCAATGAGAAAAGGATTGCCCATCGCTACACTTGATAAAAACTTATTAGCAGCCGCCAAACGAAGTAAAGTTCCAATTTTAAGGAGATCTTTATGATAACGGTTATTGCTTCAATTCATGTTAAACCCGGCCATATTTCCCAATTTATTGACATCTTCAAATCAAACATTCCGGCTGTTCTGGCGGAGGAGGGGTGTATCGAGTACTACCCGACCGTAGATGTTCAGACCGGGCTCCCGCCGCAGGAATTAGATGAGAAGGTGGTATCGGTGATCGAAAAATGGAACAATGTCGATGCCCTCCAAAACCACTTTGGCACGCCCCACATGCTGGCTTACAGAGAACGGGTAAAAGAGATCGTTGAAAAGGTTACGGTCAAGGTATTGAAAGAAGCATGACAGAACATAAATGGCCTTACCGTCTATCACCGGCCGGATGTATAAGCAATCCCAATTTGTGTAATGTCCAGACGATCCGCTCAAAGAGATTCGAAATGTTGAGAAGAATGGACTTGTCCTGAAGCTCCAGGTCGCTTTGGGTACTGAGATAGGTCCCATGAATTTTTTTGATCACGGCACCTTTATCCCCCGTAATGGCCAGCAGGATATCCACATCGTTGGGATCGGAGGATTCGATGGTGTCCGTTGCCGTTTGGAGAATGGCATCCAGCCCTTCAATGAAATTGTTCGCCGGTTGGTTCAGGACATCCGGAGACGGCAATCGGTCCAGGTAATCTCCCAACTTGAACAAGCTGTTTTCGATGGACATAATAAGGCTTTGACGATTGGCGGCGTGAAGGACACGTTCCGAGAGCTCCAGAGATAATTTCTTGTCCACCAGCGCTGTGGAAAAGTCTTCGACCTCTTTAAAAACATCCAAAAGGGCCTGGTGCAATTTTGTCAGTTGTGGTGCCGAACCTTCCTTCCGAATAACGTCAACGTAGGCCTGAAGGGTTTTAATCAGGTGGTTTTGTTCCTTTTCCAGAAGTTCGAGGGCCATGTGGGGGCTGTTTAAAACCTGATCGTTTATGTATTTTGGTTTAGAGAGGTCGGCCGTATCGGCTTTATCCGGTACAATTCTTGTGACCACCCAGGCGAGAAGGGGGATGAGCGGCAGAAAAAGAAAGGTATTTATGAGATTGAACCCGGTGTGTACCAGTGCGATTTTCGCCATTACATTCAAGTGCATCCCCAAAAGACCATCGCCCAGAATGACAACACGGTTGAGCACATCCATATAAAAAGGAAAGATCGCCGTGACCCATGCCACACCCAGAAAATTCAAGAGGACATGGCTGTAGGCGGCCCGCTTGGCGTTCGGCTTGGCCCCGATAGATGCCAAGAGCGCCGTGATGGTGGTGCCGAGGTTTTCACCCAATACCAATGCCGCGGCGGTTTCAAAAGGGATCACCTGGGTGGCGGCCAGCCCCATGGTGATCCCCAGGGTGGCCGATGAAGATTGAACGATCAGGGTCAGGACACAACCCACCATCGCACATTTCAGGACTCCCACATAGTCGTTTGCGGTGAAATAGCTGAACCACTCAACGAATTGGGGCATCTGCCTCATGGGCTTAAACCCGTTTTTCATCAACTCAAGACCGTAAAAGATCATCCCCAGGCCCATGATCACCCCGGCGATGAATTTCGTGCGTTCGGCCTTGGCAACAAACAGGAGGAACACACCGGCCGCTATGATGAAAAGACCGTACTTTCCCACTTCCAGTGCCAGTATCCACCCCGTTATGGTCGTCCCGATATTGGCCCCCAGGATGACGCCGATGGCCTGGGTTAACATCATGAGGCCGCTGTTCACAAATCCCACAACGAGAACGGTGGTGATGGAACTGGACTGAAGCAGGAATGTAACGCCGATGCCGGCGGCAAGGGCCATGAAGGGATTATCGGTGACGGAAGCGATAATTTTCCGCATGCGCCGACCGGCTACGGCCTTCATCCCTTCGGACATGCTCTTCATTCCAAAGAGAAAAATGGCCAACCCACCCAAGCCTTTTGAAAGCATCTGGAACGCCAATTCAGAAGTCATTTTCTTCCCCTGTGTAATGGTAAGAACGCCCCATTTCCTTTAGGACGTCGTTCGAGAATAGCGCTTATGAAATGTTGCGGGATAAAAACGAGTTTTGTATTTTCGGGCAGGTTTCCTAAGGTGTATCCAATACGTGCTTGTCCAACACAAAACAGGTGAATGTGCCTTTGAAAATGACTTTGTCTTCCACACTGGCGGACACGGATACCCGCTTTTTTCTCCCTTTGCTCTCCACCACTTTCGCCTCGGCAAGAAGGGTTTCACTGACTTTCAGCGGTTTTAAGAATTGCACCTCCGCTGATCCGAGAACCACATTGGGGTGGTTTACCGCCAGCATGGCGGCGTAATCCGCGGCACCAAAGACAAATCCACCGTGGATCAAACCAAAATCATCCACCTTCATGGTTTCAACAGCATTCAACCGGATCAGGCAGTAATCCTCTTCGATCTTCACGACCGTCCCGCACAGGGCTTCATTGATATTAAGATGGGTATTCGGTTCCATTTTTTCTCAATTCCTCTTGGAGATAAAGCAGGATGCCCCGTATGGGAATGATTGAATACCATTCAAGGGGCATCCGGTTTTTATGTTGGAACATTACAGGGTGGCGGAAATGACCACCTTCTGGATCTGGCTGGTCCCTTCATATATCTGGGTGATTTTGGCGTCGCGCATCATCCTTTCAACCGGGTATTCCTTGACGTAGCCGTAACCGCCCAGCAGCTGGACCGCATCGGTGGTGACTTTCATGGCGGTTTCTCCAGCGAAGAGCTTGGCCATGGCCGACTGCCGAACCGCTTCCTTGGGGACACGATCCAGGTTTTTGGGGAGCTTTTCAAAAACACTGGCGGCCTTGTAGGTAAGTTGCCGGGCCGCTTCCACCTGGGTGGTCATGTCGGCCATCATCCACTGAAGCCCCTGAAAAGAGAAAATGGGTTTGCCAAATTGCGTTCGTTCCTTGGTGTAATTAACGGCGTAATCCAGGGCCCCCTGAGCAATGCCCACGGCCTGGGCGGCCACGGGGATCCGGGTGAGGTCAAGTGTTTTCATGAGAATCGGGAAGCCTAAGCCCTCTCCACCCAGAATGTTTTTGGCCGGCACCCGCACATCCTCCAGGATGATTTCCACGGTGGAAGATCCCCGGATGCCCATTTTGTCTTCATGCTTGCCAATGCTGAAACCGGGTGTGCCTTTATCCACAATAAAGATGCCGGTTCCTTTTGGTCCTGCCACGGAAGGATCGGTCCTGGCTGCGATGCATACCACGTCCGCCACGTCCGCATGGGAGATGAATGTTTTGGTTCCGTTAATGATATAGTCGTCACCGTCTTTGACCGCCTTGGTCTTAAGACCGGACACATCGGAACCGGCGTTGGGTTCCGTGAGGCCGAAGGCGATGAGGTTTTCGCCCGATGCCAGTTTGGGGAAATACCGCGCCTTCTGTTCATCGTTGCCGGCCAGCATGATGGGCATGGTGCCCAGTTCATGGACCAGAAGGACCACGGAGGTGGAGGCGCAAACCTTGGCGATCTCTTCGATGATGAGGCACAGGGAGAAAAGCCCCATCTCCGAACCCCCGAATTTTTCCGGGTAGTCAGCGCCGAAAAGGGCGTTTTCCCGAAGCAGTTCCACCATATCCCAGGGGAATTCAGCCTTCTCATCCCTTTCGGCGGCGCCGGGCGCAATCTGTTCTTTTGCAATGCGTGCAACAGTTTCCTTGAGCATCTCCTGCTCTTCGGTAAGGTCGTATGACATGGTTCCTCCTTGATGCGTTGAAAAAGTTATGAGAGGCATTGCCTCACTGGTTTGATACCATTCCATGTCTGAAAAAGTCAATGCCCGCCAAAGGCACAATCGGTTGACATGAAACCGTTTCTATTCTATGTTCCTTCCGATTACTAAATGAACCATCATTCATTATTGCATATTTCAACAGGGAGTTCAAATGTTAAAATCAATTAAAGAGAGTCCCCTCCATCGAATCGCCAATGCACGGAGCATGGCGTTTTTCGGTGCATCCAACAATATCGCTTCCATGGGAACCCACCTGCTCATGACGGCGCTGGCAGGTGGTTTCAAGGGGAAGATTTATCCGGTTCATCGCAAAGAAACCCGCGTGCAGAACCTAACCGCGTACGGTCATGTGGGGGATCTGCCGGAGATACCCGATCTGGCCGTGATCGTGCTGCCCACATCCGTTGTGAACCAGGCCCTGGAAGACTGCGGCAAGAAGGGGATCCGGCATGCGGTGGTGGTTTCAGGGGGATTCAAGGAGGTGGGAGATCAGGGCGCTCAACTGGAACGGTCCTTTAAGAAGATAGCATCAGAGTATGATATGAAGATTCTGGGGCCCAACTGCCTCGGGGTCGCCAACCCGCACTGCAATATCAATACCACCTTTATTCCCGACGAGGGTGCTCCGGGGTTTGTGGGGCTCGCATCCCAGAGCGGCAGTTTTGTAACCCAGATATTTGAATATCTTTCAGGTTTCGGTCTGGGTTTCAGCACGGCATTCAGCGTGGGCAACGAAGCGGTTCTGGATATCGTGGATTGTATGGAATACCTGGGGGCATGCCCCCACACCAAAGTGATCGCCCTGTATATTGAAGGTATTCGAAGAGGACGTGCCTTCATGGAGGCGGCCCGGGCCATTGTGCCCCATAAACCGATTGTGGCCTTCTATGTGGGGGGATCAAAGGCGGGGAAGGCGGCGGGTTTTTCCCATACCGGCGCCATGGCCGGACCCGATGGCATTTATGACGGCATGTTCCGTCAGACGGGCATTATCCGGGCCGGATCCGTGGAGGAGATGTTTGATTTCTGCTGGGCACTGGGTGCCCTTCCCGCACCCCGGGGCAACCGGGTCGTCATACAGACCCACTCGGGAGGGCCCGGTGCCGCGGCGGCGGACGCTTGCGGAAGGGCAGGGCTGAAGCTGTCCACCCTGTCTGAAGAAACACTGGGGAAGCTGGCCCCCTTTGTTCCGTCCACGGGGAGTATGGGCAATCCCGTGGATTTGACTTTTTCAAAAAATCACGGGGCGTTTTTTTCCGACATTCCTGATATTCTACTGGCTGAGGAGGATGCGGATGTTCTTCTGGTTTATCTGCTCAGCCCGAAACGGGTGGTGCAAAGGGTTTTAAAAGGGATGGGGCTGGCGGATGAAGCGGTTGGGGAGCAGGCCCTGAAAATCACCCAGAGCAATGCCGAACAATTTGCAAGGCGTCTGAAAACGCAACAGAAGCCCATTGTCGGTTACACGTTTCACCGTTCTGATGCGTACATCATGAAACAAGCCATCGCACGGGGTTTGCCGGTGTTTCAGGGCGCTGAAAGGGCGGCCCGGGCCATTGCCGCACTGGTGTCTTATGCCCGGGTGAAACAACAGAGATCGATATAATCCTTTTTTTAGGTCTTTAAATCATTGTGGAGCCCATAAAAAAACCGTAAAGTGTCCATTATAAACCATAAACCTTCGGGGAACAGGGAGGCGATTCATGGCAAAATCCATTAAGGTTGAAGATTTGATGGCACAAAGCGGCGTCAAATTCGGGACCAGCGGCGCCCGCGGGCTGGCGGCCGAAATGACGGATGAGGTCTGTTATCTGTATACGGCGGCCTTTATCCAGCACCTGGAGAAAATGGGCGAGTTAAAAGGGGAAGGCGCCATGGCCGTGGGGGGCGACTTGCGGCCCAGCACCGACCGCATCATTCGGGCGGCGGCCCGTGCCGTATCCGACCGGGGATACACGTCCGTGGGCTGCGGCAGACTGCCGACGCCGGCCTTGGCCTACTATGGCCTGGTCCATGGTATGCCCACTGTCATGGTGACCGGCAGTCATATTCCCGATGATCGAAACGGCATCAAGTATACCCGGAAGGCGGGGGAAATCCTCAAGGCGGACGAGGCGGCCATGAAACAGGAGACGGTTGCGGCCCCTGACGGACTTTTCGATCAAGACGGCATGTTCATTAAAACCCCGGCCCCCCTGGAAGAGGACCGCCGTGCGGAGGAGATGTATGTTGCCAGACATCTGGATTTCTTTCCGGAAAACTGCCTGGACGGGAAAAGAATCGGGGTCTACCAGCACTCGGCGGTGGGGCGGGAATTGATGATGGAGATCCTTACCGGCCTGGGTGCCGAAGTTGAACCTCTTGGGTTTTCAAGCGTTTTCGTGCCGGTGGATACGGAGGCCATTCGGCCCGAGGACGTAAAAGCGGCGCGGGAATGGGCCGGAGGGTACGGTTTTGACGCCATTGTTTCAACGGATGGCGACACCGACCGGCCCCTGGTCAGCGATGAGACCGGGAAATGGCTGCGGGGAGACGTGGCGGGGATTCTGACAGCGGCCTATTTCGGTGCGGATGGGGTGGCAACGCCGGTAAGCTGCAATACGGCGCTCGAAAAATGCGGGTGGTTCGAGTCGGTTTACCGCACGCGGATCGGTTCCCCCTACGTGATCGAAGGAATGCAGCAGGCCCTGGTAGCGGGGAAACATCGGGTGGTGGGGTATGAAGCCAACGGCGGCTTTTTGATTGCCTCAGACATATCTCAAAATGGAAAGACGTTGCGGGCTTTACCCACCAGGGATGCCATAATCGTTCACCTGGCCATCCTGCTGCTTTCCATTGAGAAGAAAAAGAAGATCAGCGAGCTGACGTCCGAATTGCCCCAGCGGTTCACCCACAGCAATCGCTTGAAGGATTTCCCCACCGGGAAAAGCCTTGAGGCCATGAAAGGGTTCCGCGGGAGTGATGCGGAAAAAGACAGACAGGCCATTGAGGCGGTATTCGGATCTTATTTCGGCCAGGTCAGCACTGTGGATAACACCGACGGCCTGCGCATTACTTTTGAGAGTAGTGAAGTGGTGCACCTGCGTCCGTCGGGCAATGCCCCTGAATTTCGGTGTTACAACGAGGCCCATACGGCGGAAAGGGCCGAGGAGATGAATGGGATCTGCATGAAGATCATGGCGGGTTGGCGATAATCTATTGGCTCTATTCTTTCCAGCCGTGAAGCCCGATAAGATTGACAAAGCGGCAGCCGCCCAGGTTCTCCTGACGGTACTTTCCGTTTTTCCTCGTGATCCGCTTGAGATCCTGGCTGGTTCTGTCCCCGATGGGGATCACGAGTCTCCCCCCTTCCGCCAATTGGTCCAGAAGCGGTTCGGGGATTTTGGGGGCGCCCGCTGTAACCATGATGGCATCATAGGGGGCGAATTCCTGCCATCCCAGCGTGCCGTCATACGCTTTGAAAAGCACATTGTTGCATTCCAGTTCCGCAAGAATGGTCCTGGCCCTGACCATGAGCACCCGGATTCTTTCAATCGTGTAAACCTTTTGGGCAAGCTGTGACAGAATCGCCGTCTGATATCCGCTTCCCGTACCGATTTCAAGCACCTTTTCCCCTCCCGTGAGCATGAGCGCTTCCGTCATGAGGGCCACCATATAGGGTTGGGAGATGGTCTGTTTATGGCCGATGGGCAAGGGATGGTCGTTATAGGCCTCCCCCGTAAGGGCTTCTTCCACAAACCGGTCCCTCGGGATTTTCCCCATGGCATTGATCACCAGCTGGTCTTTGATGCCGCGGGGAATTAACTGGCCCCTGACCATTTTTTCTCTGGCCAATCGATAATCAGGGTTAAGGTTCATGTTTCTCTCTTTTTTATGTGGATGGTCAAAAGCAAGGGCGATGCTAGCACAAAATGAATTCCATTGTAAAATGCTTTTGATGTGGAAGCTTGGAAGAGCATATTGACAACCCTTTTTCAAGGTGTTACTTTCCACCCTTTCCAAAGATCATAATGTCGGTGAATTATTTAGTGCCCATCCATAAATGGCCAATTTGCACGATTTCGGCGTCTGGCTCAAACTGTAATCCTCGAAATACCATGATGTATTCCTGTGGTTACAATTTTCGCCTTCCTTGAACTCGAACAAATTTTCTCATTTCTGGACGGACACCGCTTAGGAGAAAGCTGGGGGATTCCATGAACTTTCAAGAATTGCTGATGGCCCTTGAGAAGTACTGGGCCGATTACGGGTGTATTATTCAACAGCCCTACGATCTGGAGGTTGGGGCGGGGACCTTCAATCCCGCGACGCTTCTACGGGTCCTGGGGCCTGAACCGTGGTCTGTTGCCTATGTTGAGCCCTCGCGGCGGCCCACGGACGGCAGATATGGGGAAAATCCCAATCGCCTGGGACACTATTACCAATACCAGGTGATCATAAAGCCGTCTCCCATGGATATTCAGGAGGTTTACCTGGGAAGCCTCAAGATCCTGGGCATCGACCCCCTTGAGCACGATATCCGTTTTGTGGAAGATGACTGGGAATCCCCGACCCTGGGCGCGTCGGGACTGGGTTGGGAGGTCTGGCTCGACGGTATGGAAATTACGCAGTTTACCTATTTTCAACAGGCCGGCAGTATCCGGTTGGACCCCATTAGTGTGGAAGTGACCTACGGCCTTGAAAGAATCGCCATGTACCTGCAGGAAAAGGAAAGTGTCTATGACCTCATGTGGAACGATCACCTGACCTACGGGGATGTCCACAAGAAGGGTGAATGGGAACTTTCCGTGTACAACTTTGAGATGGCGGATGTGGATATGCTGCTGGATATATTCCATAAGTATGAGAAAGAAGGCTTGCGGGTGGGGGGCGAAGGCCTGGTGCTGCCCGCATATGACTACTGCCTGAAATGTTCTCATACCTTCAATTTGCTCGATGCCAGGGGCGCCATCAGTGTGACGGAACGGACACGGTATATCGATCGCATACGGCATCTGGCGCGTCTCAGCGCAAAGAACTATCTGGCCCAGCGCGAGGAAATGGGATATCCCCTCAATAACAAAAAGCAGGACAATCAATAACGGATGACGATTATGACGGCAGAATTGCTTTTGGAGATCGGGACCGAGGAAATTCCAGCGGGTTACCTGGAAAGCGGTTTAAGAGAATTGAAAAGACTGGCCGGGGAGTGCCTCAAGGAGAACCGAATCGATGTGGCGGGGGGGCTTGAGGTTTACGGAACACCGAGACGTCTGGTGTTGATGGGCAGGGGTGTATCAAAGAAACAGGAGGATCTGACCCTTGAAGTGACCGGTCCGCCTAAAAAAGTGGCCTATGACGAAAACGGAGCGCCCACCCGGGCGGCGGAAGGTTTTGCCAAAAAGCAGGGGGTATCCGTCGAGGAATTGCAAACCATCGAAACCCCCAAAGGCGAATATCTTTACGTGAAGCAGGAGATCCCGGGGAGACCGACCCCTGAGATCCTGTCGGAGCGGTTGCCCGGCATCATCGGGGAAATCTCCTGGCCCAAATCCATGCGGTGGGGGGAGATTGGTTTCCCCTTTGTACGTCCCGTCCACTGGATCCTGTGCCTCCTTGATGGCCATGTGGTCCCCTTCGAAGCGGCCGGTGCAAAAAGCGGGAGCACCACCTTTGGACATCGGTTCATGGGGCCGGAAGAAAGGGATGTTTCAAATATCGGCAACTACCTTAAAGCGATGGAAGGTTCCTTCGTGGTTCTTGATCCGCTGGAGCGGCAACGGGTTGTGGAGAAGGTGGCAAAAGATGCCGCCGCAAGTGTGGGAGGCGTTCCGGCCCATGATCCGGAGCTGGTTCAAACGGTGGCCAATCTGACCGAATACCCCACAGCGGTCTGCGGCAGTTTTGAAAAAGGATTTCTGGATCTGCCCGATACGGTTTTGATTACCGCCATGCGGGAACACCAGAAATACTTCGCGGTATATGATGAAAAAGGTTCATTGATGCCCAATTTCGTGACCGTCAACAACACCGTGACCCGGGATGAATCGGTGGTGTGCCGGGGGAACGAACGGGTTCTTCGGGCCAGGCTTTCCGATGCGGATTTCTTCCTGAAGGAAGATCGCAAGCGCCCTCTTCTGGATCGCCTGGAGGATCTGAAGCAGGTGATTTATCAGGCGCAGCTGGGGACAAGTCATGCAAAAGTGATGCGGGTTGAGACCCTTGCTGAGCATATTGCCGGTCAGGTACTGCCTGGCCAGGTTGATGATGTGAAGCTTACTGCGCGGTTGGCCAAATGCGATCTGGTGACCCACATGGTCATTGAATTCCCATCCCTTCAAGGGGCGGTGGGAAAAGCGTACGCGGCCCTTGAAGGGTATGACGAAGATATATGTTCGGGAATCCATGAACACTATCTCCCCCTGAAGGCGGGTGGAACCCTGCCCCAATCTAAAATCGGTGCTGTTGTGGGCATGGCTGACCGGCTCGATACCATCGCCGGGTGTTTTGCCGTAGGCCTTGAACCGACCGGAAAAGCCGATCCTTTTGCACTCAGGCGGCATGCTCTGGCCATTATCCGGATCATGGAGGATGCGGGCTGGGATTTGTCTTTCAGAGCGCTTGTGGGAAAAGCACTCTCCCTCCTGGCGGATGAAATTGAATTCGATTTTGATGCAACCTTTGCGCGGATATTGGAATTTATCCGGGAGCGCTACAAGAATATGATGCTCAGGTCTGATTTTGCATCGGATCTGGTGGAAGCGTCCATCTGCGGGGAATTCGACTGCATCTTGTCACTTCGCCCGAAAATGGAGCAGCTCAATGAATTTACCCTGTCTTCCGACGAATTTACGCCGTTGGCACTGACCTTTAAACGGGTCAACAATATCATCAAGAAGCAGACTAAGGAGTTTGAGGTAAACCGGGAACTCTTTGAAGAGGACGCTGAAAAACAGCTGTGGGAAACATACCAGGCCCTTAAGGATGATGTGGACGGGTGTATTGAAAAAGGCGCCTTTCTGGATGCCTTGGGGCTCATGACGAAGCTTAGAACCCCAGTGGATCGGTTGTTTGATGAGGTGGAAATTCTGACAAGTGATGATGCGCTACGTGAAAACCGGGTGGGGTTATTGCAGATGATTTCCAAATTGGTGCTGGTCGTCGCCGATTTCTCCAAGTTTTCCATATGATCCCTGCCTCCAGCTGGAAAAAAGGCAACCGGGCCGAGGCTGAAACTTTCGGCTTTATAGCAGTTTTCTGAAGGAACAGTCTTTCTCGTTTCCATGCTCCAGCGTGGGGACCAGGATGGCTCAAAAAATAGATGAAGTTTCAGCTGTACCTTTGAGCTCATCTACCCACCCGCTTCCACCTGATATATCTGAAATATTAACAGGTTTACTTTCGCGACAAAATCGCAAAATCGATATGGGTCACGATTCAAGTTTCAGCTGTCTGATCGATGATATCAAAGTATTTGCTTCGGTTGACCTATATAGTAGAGCAGATAGAGATGTCCAACTTTTGTGATGAATAGGGACCTGAAAATCGCGCTACACTGCAAGATCAATCTTACACTATTTCCCCATGAAATCAAATGGATGTTTCATAGTTAAGTTAGCATTGAGGTCGAGATCAAACCTGCCTATTTACCCAACTCTTTTTTAACTGCAAGGCCCATCTTTTCCAACAATAGCGGCTTTCTTATATATGCTCGTGCACCCAGACTCTGGACCGCTTTGACACGGTCTGTTTCAGAAAACCCGCTGGCAATGATTGCCTTTTGCCCTGGGTGGATTTCGATAATTTTCTTGTACGTATCAAGGCCATCCATACCCGGGTCCATAATCATATCCAATACCAATAAATCAACTTTGTTGGTCTTCAGATATTCAACAGCCTCTTCCCCGCTTGAAACCGATACGACCGAATAACCCAGCTCTTTCAGCATACCGGAGGCTATTTCCCTTTGCTCTGCCACATCATCTACGATCAAAATGGATTCTCCATTACCGCTATAGGACTCAATGGCGAGATCGGATTTATCTTCGGGTAATTTTTTACGGGTTACGGGAAAATAAAGGGTGAATGTTGTTCCTTTCCCTTCAGTGCTTTGGACATCGATATATCCGTTATGATCCTTGACCGTTCCCCATACTACAGCCATGCCTAAGCCTGTTCCGCTTCTTCCCATCTTTTTTTTGGTATAGAACGGTTCAAAGATTTTCTCCATATCATCGGGGGAAATACCTGTCCCGGTGTCTGAGATGGTGAGCACAACGTAATCACCCTCCTTTAAATCATCATAATTTCTTATGGGCCTATCAATGTATCGGTTTTCCGTGGAAACGGTCAGCGTCCCCCCTTCGGGCATGGCCTCGGCGGCGTTGGAAATCAGGTTCATGACGGTTTTAGAGAGGTGAGTGGATGATCCCAATATGTTGAGGGTGCCTTTTTCAATATGGGTTTCCATATGAACTCCGGGATGGTACAATCGAAGTTTTTCATGCTCCGGGCTTTTCAGATATTCATCGACAACATCATTCAGATTGACCACTTCTGTGACAACAACGCCTCTCCTCGCCAATGTTAATAGATCCTGAACAACCGCTGCTGCCTTTTCTCCTGACTTTTTTATGGTCAGGATTGATTTTCTTAAAGGGCTGTCTACAGGGAGTTGTAACAATAACAATTCAGGATAGCTAACAAGACCACCCAGGATATTGTTGAGATCGTGGGCCACCCCTCCTGCTAAGGTTCCAATGGCCTCCATCTTCTGAGCACGTTGAAGCTGGGTTTCCAGTTTTTTCTTGTCTTCTTCCGCCTGCCTACGTTCGGTTCTATCCAAGATAATCGCTGCGAATAGCGCTTCGTGTTCATGTTTCAGAAGCTGCAAATGGACTTCCACATCATAATGCGATTGATCCTTACGTTTGTGAACAGTCTCAAAAACAATCTTTTCTTTTTCACCTTTGCGTAGAGGCGCTACCATTTTTTCAAACGATTCAGTTGTAAATTCAGGTTTAAAATTAAGAGGTGTCATTTCTTGAAATTCTGCCATCGTATAGCCCAGATTATGCCGAGCGGCATTATTCACCTGAGTGAACTTCAATGTATCTGCGTCAAATAAATATATTTCATTCAATGAATCTTGGAAGATGCGGCCAAAACGTGCGATTTTATCTTCTGCTAATTTACGGTCGGTGATATCTCTGGTGACCCCCAGTATCGACGATGGGCGCCCTTCAATATCACGGATAAACCGCGTGGAAACCTCCGTCCACAATGTGGTACCGTCTTTACGATACTGCTCCAGTTCAAGGACGCGCGATCGGGGCGGGTCAGAATCCCGACTCTCTTCAGACAGCTCTTCGCTCAGTATTTCGGTTGCGAGTTTCATAGACGACGGGGTCAAAACATCTTGCAATTGAAGCCCTGTTGCCTCTTCAACACTATAACCCATAATGCTTTCGACGGAAGGGCTGACGTAGGTAAAACTTAAAGTCTCCAGGTCCAGTATCCAAATGTTGTCGGTTACGTTGTCAGCCAGCAAACGATATTTCTCATCACTCTCCCGTAACGCTTCCTCCGCTCGCATGCGTTCATGAATCTGCCGATTCAAGCGGTGAAAAGCAAAGCCGATCCCAGCAAGCCCGGTCAACCAAAGTAAAACATGGCCGACAGACAATGCAAAATTATGAGATCGCGAAATAGCCATAAGAGGAGCCATGGGTATTGAGACACTTATTCCCCCTCGGATATCCCCAAGTTTGTACCCCTGTGCAGCATGGCATTTCAGGCAGCCCTTTTCCGTTAATAATGGACGCATAAGACGCATATAGTCGTTTCCCTCGATTTTCTCGACTGAGCTGACTTCTTTCAGGCCCCCCTGAAAGGCTCTGAGAGCCCGTGTTTCCCAAGGGTCAGGCACATTGGCGGGACGGATAGGATTAAGGCTGGTGATATGGCCCCGAACACCATGTGCCTTCAGTGCCAATTCGTGTATCTGGCGGGTCATGTAAGCTGGATTGATCTTCGTTAATTTCTTGCCCAGAGGGGTTGTTATGTCCCGTTCGGGAACGTTAAGGTATGGGTTGGGCTGCATTACTCCGGTCACAGACGCATAAACCCCGCCATGGCCAGCATTCCAGCGACGATAGATAACGTCCTTCTCGAAGGCCGTCCGTGCTTCTATGCGTGCAGCTTCAAGGATTCCGGAGTCCTGGGTTCTCAGGTTCCATGCCAACGATAATCCTATGAGAACAGTCCAGAGCGCCACGGCCCCCGATAAATAGTAGCGCAACCGAATCGGGAGTTCTTTTTTGGTCTTAAGTTTCCTTTCCATGATAATGATCTATTCCCCGCCCCCCCTATCCTAATCTCACACAGGTTGATTTTCTGACCATCAAAAGATCCTTCAAATGCCACAGAAACAAGAAAGGCCCATACATACCTGCGTACCCCTTATATCCTGCGCGAGCCTTTGAGTCCCATGAGAGCTACCGCCCACTTTGGGTTATTTTTGCCGTGAGTCTATTTTGACCGAGAAAACTATACATTATAGGCCGTACCGGATTACTTGATACGGAAAAAACTACTTGACAGGTTTATACGGCTTCCAAATAGAATTCATCTCCCCGGTTCTCAAAAGCATCTTTACCAAGATATTCTTCTTCGGCATTTTTTGAATATACCTCA
>JAERTK010000174.1 GCA_016844935.1 Desulfobacteraceae bacterium
AGGCGTTTATTTGGGTCCTTTTTTGTCCTGTTTGCATGTCACCGTCGGTCGATGTCAAGGAAATTCCTCTCGGCATTGCGAGTTGATATCCGAATTTTTATTTACAACATGTTGTCGTTCGAGAGGCCCTAAGGGCCTAAACGGGAAGCCTAACGGTGAACCGGGTCCCCTCACCAGGCCGGCTTTCAACTGAAATGGCGCCCCGGTGGATTTGAACGATCTCGTAAGTGATGTAAAGTCCCAGACCCACGCCTTCCCCCACCGGTTTGGTGGTGAAAAAGGGGTCAAACACCTGGGACAGGGTTTCCCGTGCCATCCCCGGACCCGTATCGGAAATCTCAACGGACACATAGGTTCCCGCCTCCTCCCTTGAAGGGCGTTCCAGCCGTGTGGCCATATGAATGGTCCCGTGCTCTTCGACGGCCTGGCATGCGTTCATCAGAAGGTTTACGAACGCCTGGTTGAGTTTCTGGGGAAACCCCTTGACCGGGGGGAGGTCTTTCACGTAGTCGCGCACCAGTGTCACCCCCTCTTTCATCCGGTTGTCGAGAATGCCGGCGGCGGTATCCAGGCAATCGTTCACGTCCACGGGGCTTCCGTCCTTTTCGTCCACGCGGGAAAAACCCCTCAAGTCCTTTACGATATTCCCGATCCGCTCCGTCCCATCCACGCTCTGGGAAATGAGCGCCGGCAGGTCCCGAAAGATGTCGTCCATCCGCCGGGATTTTTTGAACTGGGCGATGCGGCGTATCTTCTCCTTCACCTCCCGGGCCCGACCGGCCCCCGCCAGGGTTTCCAGTGACTCGTACTCACCCATGAGGGCCGAAATATCCGACATGTATTCCCCCAGGCTCCACAGGTTACCCTTGATAAATGCCAGGGGGTTGTTGATCTCGTGACCCACGCCCGCCGCCAGAATACCGAGAGAGGCCATTTTCTCCGATTGGATGAGCATTTCGGTCTGCCGGCGCACCTTTTCCCGCAGATTTCGATTCATGTCCGCAAGGGCGGAATTTGCATCATGAAGCTCCGCCGCCAGGCGGTCCCGCGCCAGCTCCAGCCGGCGCTGCCGGCAGAGTGCACGGGCGAACTGTTTTATTTCATGAGGGTTGAAAGGCTTTCGCAGATAGAAAAGATCCTCCCGGTTCACCGCCTCCACGATCTCGTCCGGGGAAACGTCGCTGAAGGCCGTCACAATCACGATTTTCAGGGCCGGATCGATTTTCCACAGCGCTTGAGCGGTTTCAGCCCCGTCCATCCCCGGCATTTTCATATCCAGGAAAACAAGGGCGAAGGGCTCATTTCGCCCCGCCGCCTCCTGAACCTCGGCAACGGCCAGATCACCGTTTTTCGCCTCCACGATCTCCCACCCGGTCGTCCCGTCGCGGGGCGTGGGTTCCGCTCTTCCAAAAAGACGGCCCCCCTGACGGAGGAGCGTTCCCATCCCCTTTCCAGCCGAATTGGGAGGCGCGAGAATCGCCCGGTAGGCATCCCGCACCCCCTTGTCGTCGTCCACGATCAAAATCCGTTCAGAATGATCCATATGCCGTTTATCCAAAAATAAAAAGAAAAGGTCCCGCCGGCCCTTACGGCGCCACCGTGCCGGTTACCGCCGGGAAACATAACCGAAAGACGGTCCCCTGTTCGGGCGTGCTCGAAACCCCGATCCACCCCCGGCGTATCCCGGTGATCCCCTGGACAACCGCCAGCCCCAGACCGCGGCCGGTGAACCGGGTGGAAAAAAAGGGGTCGAAAATCCTTTCGAGCGTATCCCCGTCCATGCCGCACCCGTTGTCCGCCACCTCCACGAAAACATAGTCCCCATCCACCGGCTCCGGCGCATGGACATGCCCCCACGGGCTCGAATCGAAACGGCACACGCCCGTTTTCACCATCACATGCCCCTCTTCTTCATCCAGGGCTTCACGGGCGTTCAAGAGGATCTCCTCCAGCATTTCACGAAACACCCCGGGGTCCAGGGCAATCCCGGGAAGCCCCGGAGAGAACCCGGTTTCCACTTTCACGCCCCGCCCCTCGGCCCATTGGAGGGTGGCCAGCGTTGAGGCCGCTTCCGTGGAAACGTCCGTTCGGCCGGCCGTGTGCAGCCGCTGCCCGAGATAACTGAGCAGGTGGTGACCCAGTTTGCCCAGCTTGTCCGCCGCTTCCCGGGCCCGGTCCACACAGACGCACAATCCGTCCCGAGACGGCGGGGGGTCCCGGACCAGATCCATCCGGAGCAGGTCCAGGTTTCCGCCGAGGGCCATCAACAGGTTGTTCAGATGGTGGGCCACGGCCCCCGCCATGCAGTAGAGGCTTTCCACTTTCAAAGCGTCTTTTTTTCGCAGGGTTTCCTCCCGTTTTCGGTCGAAGGACCACTGGCCGCACAGGGACTCCGCAAACTGCCCGATCTCCTCGGGGGTGAAGGGCTTCCGCAGATAAAAGAGGTCCGCCCGGCCCACCGTCTCCACGATTTCACGGGGCGGGGTGTCGCTGTAGGCCGTGACGATCACCACCTTCATGCCGGGGTCCAGGGCCCACATGCGTCGCACCGTTTCGGCCCCGTCCATCCCCGGCATCTTCATGTCCACGAAGGCCACCCGAAAAGGCCGGGCCGACACCACCCCCTCCCGGACCGCGCGGACCGCCGCTTCCCCGTCCGGCGCCTCATGAATTTCGTACTCAGGGGACGGGGGGCCGGCGCCCCCGGGCCCGCGGGAAAAAAGGCGCGCCCCCCGGGAATGGAAATCCCCCACCTCCGGGGTGAGGATCTGCCGATAGGCATCCCGCACCCTCCTGTCGTCGTCCACCACCAAAACACGTCTCATGGTTCATCCTCCTTTCCCTTTGGAGGCGATCTCCAAAATGGTCCGCCTCAACATTTCCCGTTTGAAGGGTTTGGGCAGGTAATCGTCCATGCCCGCCTTGAGATATTTCTCCCGTTGCCCGGTCATGGCATTGGCCGTAAGGGCCACAATGGGCAACCGGCGGCCGGTCCGGGCTTCCAGTCTCCGGATTTCCTCCGTGGCCCGGACCCCGTCCATCACCGGCATCTGAATGTCCATGAGCACCAGGTCGAAATTTTCCCTTTCCACGGCCCGAACCGCTTCCATCCCGTTGGGGACACTGGTGATGGAATGCCCCTCCTGCTCCAGGATCAAGAGGGCCACTTTCCGATTGACCGGGTTGTCTTCAGCCAGAAGGATGCGCATGCCGCCTTTTTCCGGTTGGTCGGTCCCGGCCGGGCTTTCCGTGAAACCGTTCAGCTCGGATGCCGAATCCTCCCCGGGGGAGCGTGTTTCCGCGGACGGCATCTGGAACAACACCGTAAAATGGAAAACGGTCCCGGACCCTCTCCGGCCCGTCACCCATAGATTTCCCCCCATGGCTTCCACCAGGGCCCTGGAAATGGACAACCCCAGACCGGTGCCCCCGTACCGGCTCGATACGGAACCGTCCGCCTGGGTGAAGGGTTCAAAAATTTTCTTCCGCCGGCTTTCGGGGATCCCCACCCCCGTGTCCGCCACCGAAAAATGGATGTGGACGGATCCGTCGTCCCGGCCGGTTCCCCCCTTGAAATCAGGATGTTTACCGGACAAGGGATTACCTGTGCCCTGATCCGCCTTCCTTTCGAGGGCCACCCGGACCGCCACCTCCCCGGACCCGGTGAATTTGACGGCATTGCCCACCAGGTTGGTGATGATCTGACCCAGGCGGGAGGCGTCTCCGGCCAGGTGCCGGGGCACCGCTTCATCCACGCGGCAGGAGAGTTTGAGGCCCTTTTTAAAGGCGCCCGGCATCAGGGGCTTCAGGAACCCCTTCATGGCCCGGCGAAGGTCGAATTCCTTTTCTTCCATTTCCAGGCGCCCGGATTCGATCTTTGAAAAATCGAGGATATCGTTGATGAGCCTGAGCAGGCTGTCCCCGGCATCCCGTATGATCTCCAGATACTCCCTCTGGTTCGCCGTGAGATCCGTTTCCAGCGCCAGGTCGGTCATGCCGATAACGGCATTCATGGGGGTCCTGATTTCATGGCTCATGTTGGCCAGGAACGCCCCTTTGGCCCGGTTGGCCGCGTCCGCCGCTTTTCGGGCCCGTTTCAAACGGCACAGGATGCCGCACCGGGCCCGAAGCTCCTCGGGGTCGTACGGTTTCACCAGATAATCGTCCGCCCCCAGCGCGTAGCCCTTGAGCCGGTCTTCCACTTTGGGCCTTGCGGACAGCAGCAGAACCATGGCCCCCTCGGTTTCGGGTTTGGACTTAATCTCACGGCACACCTCGTACCCGTCCATGCCCGGCATCATGACGTCGAGCACCACCAGGTCCGGCTTAAAGGCGGAAAGACATGAAAGGGCCTCGCTCCCGTCGCCCGCTTCCGCCAGCAAAACGTCTCGACCCCTCAACACCCGCCGGATGGCGCACCGGTGATTGGCTTCGTCATCTACCAGCAATATTCGGTCCGGATGATTATTCTCCATTCTTGTTCACCTCCCGGGTCGCGTCCAGCCGCGACTGATGTGTTTTGAGCATCCCGACGATTTCGGATACCGACGATTTCATGCGAAGTAGAACGGTTTGGCGGTTCTCAGCCTCCTTTTTGAGGGACCCGATGCATTCGTAAATGAATTGAAAAATCCTCTGCCCCCTCTCGTGACGCGTCACGTAAGCGGTCAGGTCGTCCCGGTGCGCCATGAGATCCTCCCAGCTTTTTTCAAGGTAGTCCACCGCTCTCTTTTCCGGGTCGTTTCGCATCTCTTCAAGATACAGCAGGACGGGGGTGACCGCGTTTCCCACATGATGCAGCACATCCGCGTAGACCTCCGCGCGCCCCGCTGCCGCCTCGCTCTCCCGGAGCCGCCGGGTGGCGGCCGACAGGTCCCCCAGCAGCCGGTTGAACCGTTCGGCCAGGGCGCGAATTTCCTTGCACCCCTGATCCGGGAATTTCCGCCCCAGATCCTCCAGGCCGGTGATGGCATTCATCCGTTCCACGAAATCCGTCAACGGGCCGGCCACCATCCGGGCGCTCAGCACCACGCCGATCGCCAATGCCCCCAGGCTCAGAACGCCGGCCAACAGAAAGTACAGATCCACGCGCCGCAGGTTGGCCAGGGCTTCTTTCTCGGGCGTGACGCACATCACCGTAAGCTGATGGTATTCGGGCAATTCACGGGATTGAACGATAAAACCGGGGAGGGGGTTGTCGCCGTTTTGCGGGCGGAGGGACCCCCAGGGAACACCGGCCGAGGCGAAGAGGGGTTTCCCGTCCCGGTCGAAAACAGCCGCTTTGCAGCCGGATTCACTCACGGAAAAAAGGGGCCCGAGCTCTCCGGGCCCGTAGTCGAGCATCACGGCCCCCTCGGGGTGACCGCAGTAAAAAACAGGCGCCGCGATCCTCAGTCCGGATCCGGTGACGTTCACAAAGGATTTCCCTTCCATCAGCGCTCTCAAGCAATCCTCCCCGGGGTAGTCGGGGGTACGCTCCCGGCTCTCCGCCACCGGCCGCCCCCGGTAATCCACCAGGCTGATGCGCTCGCCGGGGGAACCGCGGAAGCGCAGGGACTGAAAAAAAAGGGGGAGATAGTTTTCCCGGGTATCCGGATCGATCAGGCTGTTGATGATCAGGTCGTTGCCGGCCAGGTTCCGCGTCTCCCTCAAAAGGTCGGAGATCCTCGTGGAAAGGACCCGGGCCGTCTGGTCCGCCATGAGGCCGACCCGTTCATGGACCTGTTTCAAAATCGTCCCGGCGGAGAGGGTCCTCAGGCCCAGCCAGACGCAGAAAAGCGCCAGAAAAGTCGCGGGGAGCACCCGTTTCAGAACGTGGGGAAAAATGGCTCCGGGTTCTTTTTTCAACGGCGGCCCCCTTCATGTTCACCATTCCGGGCGGTCCCACCGGAAAGGGGGACGATCACGCCCCGGTCGTCGTATCGGGCCAGCCGGTAGTCCGCCGCGGTGAGGGCGTCATGCCGGCCCGGCGCAAAGGGGGGGCGGTAGCGGCGCACCAGCCCGGAATGTTCCTTCAGCCCCTCCAGGGCATCCCGCACCGCGGGCCCGTCAACGGTACCCGCTTCCTCGATGGCCCTTGCCAGCAGGTGAACCAGGTCCCACGCGTGGGCGGTTCCCACGGGCGCGAAAATGTCCCGGGGGGTTTCGGCTTCCGGAAACCGTTCCCGGTAACGGGAAAAAAAGAGTTCGGCTTTTTCAGGAAAGGGGGGATCCAGGAAGGAGTAGGTCTGAAGAAAAACGAGGTCCACGAAGGCCCGTGATTTTCCCGCCCCGGCGTAAAAATCCCCGCCCGTAATGCCCCAGTGACTGATGATGGGCAGGCGCGCGGACTCCGGCAGATCCGCCATGGACTTCACCACCGCGACCCCCTCCGGGGCGTTGGCCACCAGAAGGATCACGTCGGCGCCCTTCTTTCGGGCGGCCTCCAGTTGGCGGGACACGCCCCGGCAGCCCCAGTGAAACCATTGCACCGTCGCGGGCGCTGAACCCGCGGCTTTCAGGGCTTTTTTCATGGACCGCTCATTGGAGCGGCCCCAGCCGGTCCGCTCCAGGAGCAGCGCGGGTTTTCGGTACCCCATTTCCAGGGCCTTCCCCACCAGGAACCCCCCCGCGGCTTCGTCCCGGACCGAGACACGAAACACATAATTGGGATGGAACCCGTTTTCCACCACCGGGGTGCCGGCGGCCCAGGGGACCAGATAGATGATGCGGTTTTCGTGTATCATATCCAGCTCCGCCAGGGCCACCGGGGTGTGGAGCCCCCCCACCACCGCCGACAGGTCTTTCATCCGGGAAAACTCCCTCATGTTGTCCTTTCCCCTGGCGGGGTTCCCCCGATGGTCCCGGACCACCAGCTGCAAAGGCCTTCCCAGCACCCCCCCCCGCCGGTTGACGTCCTCCACCGCCAGCAGGGCGCCCCTGCGAATCGCCTCCCCGGAACGGGCCGAACCGGAACTCATGTCCGCGTCCAGCCCCACCAGGATCGGCGGGCCCGGCGGAGGGGCCGCGGCCGCTCCGGTTGCAAGTATCAGGGCGAGCGCCCCCAGAAGGGGCATAAATCGTTTCAAGGGATGCATGGCCGTCTCCTTTATTTATGGGTTGTCAGATCCCGGCGGGCGGTGTTTCATTCTCACCGGCGGCCTCCACGGTGATCCGGGCGCCCCGGCCGTCCCCGCCGCTTTCGGCCCGGATGTCCCACCCGTGGGCCTCCGCCACGAGGCGCGCCCGGGGCAGGCTGAGCCCGAAACCCGCCTCCCGCCGGTGACAGGATTCGGTGGCGAAAGCCTCGAAAATGCTTTTGAGGTTCTCCCCGGGAATCCCTTTCCCCTGGTCCTCCACCGTCAACCGAAACGGTTGCTCCGGACCGCTGCCGGTAATGGTGACAATCCCCCCGGGACGGGAATAGTCGACGGCGTTTTTCAGGAGAACCGTGAGAATTTCCCGGAAGCATAACGGATCCGCCGCCACCCGGAGGTCCGGGTCCACGAAATTCCCCATTTTGATTCCCGATTCCTTGATTTTCTCCTTCATCAGCGCAATCAGCTCAAAAATCACATCGGCGACCGGAATGGATTCATGGTTGAGCGGAATGTCCCGCCCGGCCATTTCGAAATAGTCGATGACCGCCCGCACCAGCTTGCTTAGACGTTCGAAGCCCTTTTCGGTGAAATCCAGGATTTCCCGGTTCACCGAGGAAAGGGTTTCCTTGTCGATGATCTCCACCGCCCCGACCCAGTTCAAGGGGGTGTTCATTTCGTGGGAAAGGTAGCGCAGAAAAGACATTTTGTCCTGGTCCAGGGCCGCCAGGCGCTGGTTGGCCCGCGCCAGTTGCCGGGTCCGCGCCGTCACCTTGTCCTCGAGCGTGGCGTTGGCCCGCTCCAGCTCTTCCCTGAGGCGAACCCGGTCTTTCTCCAGGTTCCACTGGTAAGTGAGAGACCGCGCGAACTGGCGAATTTCTTCCCCTGAAAACGGTTTTCGAATGTAGAACAGATCATTCCGCCCCGCCGCGGCGCCGATCCGTTCCGCCTTGAATTCGCTGTAGGCGGTCATGATGACGATCTTTGCGCCGGAATCCTCCAGGGATATGCGGCGCGCCGCTTCCGCGCCGTCCATACCCGGCATCTTCATATCCAGAAAGACCACGGCGTAGGGTTTTCCCGACGCCCCGGCATCCTGAACCCGCGCCACCCCTTCCTCCCCGCTTTCGGCGAAGGCCAGTTCGTATGGATCGGACACCGCCCCGTCACCGGAATCCTCCGTTTCCTCAAACAAGGCGCGCCCCTTCGCCAGCAGACAGTTGTCTTTAGCATCCGAAAAAATGCCCGTGAAGGCGTTACGGATACCCGAATCGTCATCGATCACCAATATGCGTCTGTTTTTCTTCATCCTGTTTCTCCCCGTCTATTGCGCCCGCGGAAGGGACAGCCGCACAGCGGCGCCCGTTCCCGGGCCTTCGCTCACAATGG
>JAERTK010000175.1 GCA_016844935.1 Desulfobacteraceae bacterium
GCGCTCAGCTAAATTGAGACACCTCTGCTCGGATAAACAGAGACACGGTTTCCACTAATATCCCGCCCCTGAGATTTGTTCAGAACCAGATTCTGGCTTTACAAAAAAAGAACCCCCGTTGTACTTTATTTATCGCCAAATAAAAATAGGACAACGAGGGTATGCCCAAATACATCAGCGACATAAGTGAGCACTTGGTTTTTTTATAATACAGATACAGCCTTGTTTTCAATTTATTTGTGACTGGTACCGCAGGAAAGAGGTTCGCGGTATTGTTGCGCAATATTACTGGACCATTCGATCCATTCTTAAAGAAAATCCCCACCTGAGAAAATATTTGGCGAGTTGCAGGCACTGCCACATACTGTTTTTTACCCACCCTCGGAATGCAGGCCGCATTGATCTTGGCTGCCCTTTCGGCTGCCGGGATGCCCACCGTCGCCAAAACGCCATCCGCCGAAGCATCGAATATTATCAGAGCCCAGAGGGCAGGGAAAAGAAAAGGCATTTGAATGCCACCCGTAGCCGACAAAACCGTTTGTCGGAACCGGGCCTTGTAGAAAAAGGCAACGATGACGACAGATGTACAATTGACGGTGGGGCGGTTGGTCACATCCAGCTGGTTACCAGTCTGTTAGAGGGCCGTTGGGTCGGTCTGGCGGAAATTTATGCCATGCTGGAAGGGATATTGAGACAACACAGCATCGACTGTTCCGTGAAATTGCCTTACGGTGCGCTGTGTCATCAGCAAAATCCGCCATGAGGGGCGACAAATGGTCGAACAAGTGGAGATATCCAGTCTGGACAAGCGCTATGAGGGCCACCGAATCCGTTCTACCGGAATCGAGAAAAGCTTGCTGTTGTCGATCTCGGCCCATGGTATCCGAGAGCCGCTTCAGGGGGTGGGCAGCTGTGGTGAACGCATTTTGCTGGATGGTTTTAAGCGGCTCAGATGCGCAAAGAAACTGAACATCGGCATTGTGCCGTACCTGTCGCTGGCAGATGATGAACCGGTAGGGATTATCGAACTGCTGCGCATCTCCAACGCCAGAAGTCTCAGCATCCTGGAGCAGGCCCGATTGATCGACGAGTTGATGAAGGTTCATCAAATGAGCAACGCGGAGATCGCCGGGTTGCTTGAAAGAAGCAAGGCGTGGGTCAGTGTGCGGGCCGGTATTCTCTCGCAGATGAGCCAAAGGGTGATGGACAAGATATTTAACGGGCAATTTCCAGTTTACAGCTTCATGTACACCCTGCGTCAGTTTATGCGCATAAACAATGTAAAAAAGAGCGAGATCGATGAATTTGTAGATGCGGTGGCCGGCAGGCATTTATCCACCCGTGACATTGATCTGCTTGCCAACGCGTATTTTAAAGGGCCGGAGCACTTTCGAGAGCAGATCAAAAATGGCAATATCTCGTGGGGGCTGAGCCGGCTAAAGCAACCTTACAGGTCATCGGGTGATTGTACCCAACGAGAGCGGCAGATGCTCACGGCCCTTGAGATCACAGGCAAGTATATGCAGCGGCTCATTTTAAAATGTAATGACCGCCGGTTTAAAAGCCGCTCGTTTTACGCCCAGGCAAATCTTTTGTCAGGCGGTATTTTGAGACAATTGGACCCATTCACCCAGGCGATACGGCAATTTTATGATCGGAGCCGACAAACGTAAAGCGATTTATCTTCTGCACCAAGAAGGTATGGGGATCCGAGAAATTTCTCGGCAGATGAATGTGAGCACCAATACGGTGAGCGCCATCATCGGTCAGTGCGGTGAACTTGCGCAGACCACCCGAAGCGATAAGATTGACATCGATACGGAACTGGTCGGCCGTATTTATCTAAAGTGCGACGGCCGGGTTCAACGGACCCATGAGATCCTCAGCGAAGAGCACGGCATTGATATCGGCTATTCCACCTTGAGCCGGATCATCCGGGAACTCGGCTTTGGAAAAAGACGGAAAAAACGCTGTGGTCAAGTACCTGACGAACCCGGGGCGGAGATGCAGCACGACACCTCCCCGTATCGGGTCAAATTTGTGAACACAACCGTTCTGGTCCAGGGCAGTCTTATATATTTTCGTTACTGCAAGTTGAAGTATTTGAAATTCTACCGTGCCTTTGACCGGTTTGCGATGAAGTGTTTTTTTCATGAAGCACTGACTTTTTGGAAATATGCGGCGCCTGAGTGCATTATTGACAACACGAATTTGGCCCGTCTTTACGGCACGGGCAAAAACGCGGTCATACACCCTGAAATGACGCAATTTGCCAAACAATACTTCTTTGAATTTGTCTGCCATGAAAAGGGGCATGCCAATCGAAAAGCCGGCAATGAACGCGGATTTTATACGGTTGAAACCAATTTTTTTCCGGGCCGAGAGTTTGCCGATCTTGAAGATATGAACCGCCAGGCTTTTGAATGGGCAACGGTCCGGATGGCCAACAGACCCACCACTAAAACCCGTTTGATCCCCGCCCGGGTGTTTGCGTACGAAATGCCGTATCTGAAAAAACTGCCCGCCCATGTTCCGGCCCCCTACCTTGTGCATAAACGGGGTACCGATCAGTACGGGTATGCAGCCTTTGACGGTAATTATTACTGGATACCCGGCACCAAACGCCACGATGTGAAGGTGCTGCAATATGCCCGGCATCTGATGATCTACCGCAACCGCGAGCTGCTGGGTCGCTACCGGATACCGAAAGATGGCGTTAAAAATAAGCGCATCCCCCCTGAAGGCCAACAAATACCACTGCACATGCCCAAAAACCGGAAAAGACCCACGACCAAGCAAGAGAATATTTTACGCACTACGGCCATAGAGATCGATGCGTATCTTTGCTTTGCCATCAAAAACGGCGTCAAACAAAAACACCGGTTCATCCGTGCACTGTACGGGTTGTATCGGAAAATGGCCCTTGAGGTGTTCATCAAAACCGTCAACCGGGCGTTAAAATACCGGATCACGGATATCAAAACCGTTGAACGCATTGCCACGCTGCAGTTGAGGGCCGAAAACTTCCAATTGCCGCTGCCGAACATCGACCGGCAGTTGGAAAAAAGAGACGCCTATATCGAAGGCTATTTTGCCGATGAGGTCGATCTGAGCGCCTACGATAAAATCACAGAGCAAGACGATGGATGAAAAACTCACACAAATGCTCAAGTACCTCCGGCTTTCTGGCCTTCTGACCAACTGGGACCGGTATCTTGAAATCGCCCAAAAGGGCAATTACTCCCATGCGCGGATGCTGGAATACGTCATCGAGCAGGAGTACAAAATCAAAAAGGAAAACGCCAGAAAGATGCGGCTTGCCCGTGCAAGGATACCGGAAAAGTTCGTGATCGAGACCTTTCCTTTTAATCGGCAACCGAAGCTGAACAAAAAGAAAATCATCAATATGTACGATCGGTTCGATTACATGGAAAAATCCCAAAACCTGATCTTCATGGGTCCGACCGGTACCGGAAAAACCGGGCTTGCCACCGCCTTTGTCACCCATGCCATTGATTGCGGATACAACGGCCGGTTTGTTGGATTTGCCGAACTGGTCGAACAGCTTTACCAGTCGGTGGCCGATCACACCGAAGCCCGTGTCATCAAAACATTTGCCGCCACCGATTGCCTTGTCATCGACGAGCTGGGATATGTGGAGGTCGAGCCGGTTCAAGTCGGGCTGTTTTTTACCCTGATGCACAAACGGCACAAGAAAAAGACTACGCTGATCACCACAAATCTCGGGTTTTCTCAATGGTCGTCTTTCTTGAAAAACGATCACCTGACCGCAGCCCTGATCGACCGGTTGACGGAGAACAGCCATGTGATCAACATGAAAGACTGCGTCAGCCTAAGACCCAAGCTCGACCCGGTGGCCTGACATGACGCATCAGCGCTTTTCTTCCAGTCAGCTTTACAGCCTGCGGAACCAGATCAGCGTTCGGATGCTCATCGAAGAAACCCTGCGCATCCCTTGCCGGATGACAGATGGATGTTTTCGTTTTCTTTGCCCTGTCTGCAACGGTTTTAATACCGCCGTAAATCCTGAAACCAATCTGGCCAGATGCTTCGACTGCAGCAAAAATTTTAACACCATCGACCTGGTGATGCTTACCAGACAGGCCAAATTTGTCGACAGTGTCAAGTTCCTGCAGTCCGTCCAT
This sequence comes from Desulfobacteraceae bacterium, assembly GCA_016844935.1. GTDB lineage: Bacteria > Desulfobacterota > DSM-4660 > Desulfatiglandales > Desulfatiglandaceae > NaphS2. Next base: position 4,167 of record JAERTK010000175.1, read on the forward strand.
CAAGAACCATCCGTCTGCCGGGATAACAACCCCATACGAAACGACAGGCCACAAGAAAACTCCGGCCCCTGCCAAATCGGACAGGTCATTGCCGATATCCTGCCTACAGCACACGCCGCCTCCCCTGGCCAATCCAACCTGAACCATCCCACAGACTCCCACCGGGTCACTGATGAAAACCGTATCGCGAAGCTGGAACTTCAACTGGAATATCTGGTGCGCCAAATCCAGGAGTTAACCGCCACAACAAAAGCGGTACCCCCCTCAAAGTAGGAAAAACTCGGTCGTTCTACACCACATTGTCTCTGCTGCGGGATACGCTGCTGGCGGAGTTATTTTTTTGCATGGACGCGGGATAGCGGCGGGGTTGGCCTTCAGCTATCGGCCCTGGTGTGAACCAACGTCTCAATCTATCTGAGCAAAAGTGTATCAGTTTATCTGAGCGCTATAGGATTACGCTGATTTTCGCTGATTAGTAAGGTAAACAACCGATCCGCAAACTTGTCGGCTAGGCGTCTTTGTTTATCCTGTTAAATTCCGAAGGACAAGCAAAGCGCATTTAACCGGGGCGCGAGTAAAGGACAGAAGGCAGATAGCAGAGGACGGAGGGCGGAGGGCGGAGGGTACCACGGTTAAATAAAAGTTAAAACGGATTTAGCCCCGGTTGAACCCCGGAGGGGGCCCCAATTCAACAGAGTAAAGAGGGCTGGCTGAAAAAGGCTTTATTGTTTGAAATTTGACAATTATTTCCGGTTGAGCTATTCTTAGTTCAGCTGGAAATATATTAGCTATCGTGGGTTAAAGTCAATTTAATAATGGCTCGGAGGTGTAGTATGCTCAACCAACTAAATATTGAATATCCACAAAATTTTCCTGATGTTCTCCAAATAACAAGGAAAGCATTTGAGGAAGAAGCCAAAATGTCGATGGCGGTAAAGTTGTTTGAAATGAAAAGGTTGTCCTCCGGCATGGCGGCATCATTGGCAGGACTTGACAGGGTTAAATTTTTGCTCAATCTTCATCGATTCAATGTGCCAATGAT
>JAERTK010000176.1 GCA_016844935.1 Desulfobacteraceae bacterium
GCTCCTTTCATTAATTTCCAACGCCGTTATAGTAAGATATCCTGATTTTTTTGTCTATAGCCTTTTTGCGAAAAGAAAAAATTTGATGCCGTCAGAAACCGTTGATTTACCGGCATGTTTGATTTCGTGCTTCAGAGCTGAATGTAAAAGGGGGACCCCGACCACCCATGATCAGTTGACAGAACCCTGCCCACCTGTTAGAAATCCTGCAAACTTCCACGAAAGGATATGGGTAATTCAAAGATATGGCCGTCGGGAGCATTGTTGAATATATCGATCAGAGCCGATTCATTTGTACCGTCTGTTTGCAGGACAAGGGGAGCAGGCTTCATCTGCTGACGCCCGCCAACCGGGACGTAAAGCTTTCCCCGAAAAGAGCCCTGCTCATTTCTGGCAAGCGAATTGATGTGGGGCAGTCAAGGGATCAACTGCTCCAGAAGTTGCAGCAGATAGAAAGGTTGCGAATAAAGCTGAAAGAAGAGATCGACGTCAAGGAAATATGGGAGCTGATTCGGGATGAGGAAGATGTTTTCGACCACCGTTACCTGGCCCAATTGGCTTTCGGCGAAAACGCCACGGAGGATCATTTTTCAGCTATCATGCGGGCTCTCTTTGAAAACAAGCTCTATTTCAAGATGAAGAACGGGCTCTTTCTGCCCAACTCTGAGGATCGTGTGACGCAGATTATCCGGCAGGAAGAAGAGGCCGCCGAAAGGGCGCAGCGACTTGGGCAGGGCGGCAGGTGGCTCAAAAACGTGAATGAGGGCAAACAGACCCAGGCACCTGACTGCCGGAAAGATATTATTGATCTTTTAGTTCAACTGGCCCTTTATGGCGCAGATGCCGACGATTTCAAATATGGCAGAGAATTACTTTCCCACGCCGGCATAACGGACATCAGGCAGGCCCGGCCTTTACTCATAAGCTTAGGTGAATGGGAAGAGGATGAACCTCTTGATCTCTTGCGATCGGGGGTGGATACCACTTTTACGCTTAAACAGATGGAGGAGTCCGCACGCCTGGCAGTCTCGGGATTTCCCGAACACCGGCGGGAAGATTTGAGGTCCCTTCCCATCGTGACAATTGACGGACCTGGGACCCAGGATTTCGATGATGCCATCAGCCTGGAAATGCTTGATAATGAACTGAGGATAGGCGTCCATATCGCGGATGTGGCGGCCGTTATCGAAAAAGACAGCCCCATCGACGCTGCGGCCAGAGACCGGGCTTCGTCCTTATACCTCCCCAGAAGACAGATCCCCATGATTCCCAACGATCTTTCCCAGGATCTATTAAGCCTGAAAGAAGGGTGTGATCGTCCGGCGATTTCTCTTCTGGCAAGGTTCAGTCCGGACGGGACGCTCCTGCGATATCGTTTTATCGCCAGCCTGATTCGGGTTCAACGGCAATTGACCTATGGCCATGTCAATGAAAATCTGGCGGAAAAGAGTGAATTTCAAGAATTGCATCGACTGGCGGAGATACTTCGCCAAAAGCGGATGAACCGCGGCGCCATCAATCTTTCCCTGCCTGAACTGGAAGTGGACATGGATGAAAATGGGACCTTGAATCTGGATCTGGTGCCACAGGATTCACCGTCTCGAACGATGGTTGCGGAACTCATGATCCTGTACAATGAATTGGTGGCCGAGTCTTGCCACAAGCATAATATTCCCGTCTTGTTCAGGGGCCAATCGGAACCAACGGAAAAGCTGCCCCTGGATGAAAGGGGATATATTTTTTATGTATTCCAACAGCGAAGAAAACTGAGCCCTCTTCATATCAGCGCCAAACCAAGCCCTCACAGCGGTCTGGGGGTCGCTCTTTACACCCAGGCAACCTCTCCCATACGTAGATACCTTGACCTCGTCACACAGCGGCAGTTGGCCGGCTTTCTCGCGAAAACCGCACCCGTCTACAGTGAAGAGAACCTGAAAGAGATCAGGATTTCCGTTGAACCCCTGGTTAAGAGCCTGGGGCGCATCCAGCGAAACCGTTTACGCTATTGGACCTTGAAATATCTGGGGTTGAACCGGGATAAAACATACAGCGCCCTGGTGCTGGATGAACTCAAGAACAAATACAGGGTCGTTTTGAAAGATTTTCTCATGGTGACCGATTTCAAGCGTCAGGACGGCATCATCTTTTCCAAAGGACAGGAAATCAAGGTAAGAGTCAAGAAGGCGGATCCCTGGGATGATATCATCACTTTGGGATATGTAGAGTAATAGTGATTACTTCTCCAAGGGAAAATCCTTTTCTAAGAGAAGGCTCCCCGCTCTGTCATAGACCAGTATCCTGATTTCCGAAGGTGTTTTTTCAGCCGATCTAAAAGACCATCTGGCTCGAATCAGCCGAAAATTCTTTATTTTGTAAGACTGGCCCTTTTTGAAATTCACCGGCACTCCGTCTTTAAAGACCGCATTCGACGAGGGCCAGAGCCGTGGCGGGTCCGTTGACCGGTCCACTGCAATGATAAAAATATACCCGCGGATACTTGAACGGCCGGGGCCGAACCGACTCAATTTGAAAGTAACGGATAAATTGGCACCCCGGCGGTTTATTTTCAATCCCTTAATGCTGACGATGGGTTTTTCCGCCCCCGACCCTGACGCTGCCGGGATTCCCATATTACGGTTGACGGACGGGCCGTTTTCACCTGGAGAGAGTTTGGAATCTGTGCTCCCCTTAGGGCTTTTTGCGGGTATCTTTGAAGGATCAATATAATCTTCCAGAAACTTCAACCGCTGTTTTGACTGGTGAAGGGCTTTCTGGGTTTCCCGAAGATCCTTTTCAAGTTGTACTAGAAGCTTTTCCTGATGGTACTCGCCGAAATACTGCGTCAACGGTATGAAAGAGAACAGTAAATAGAGCACAAGGAGTACCACGATTCCAAGAAGAATCCAGAAATTGATGTGGAAACTCCATACCCGCCCCAGTCCCTTTGATGCCATCACGGTCACATGGTTCAACTCCGGTGCTCTGGTTTTCTTCCGCGGCAGGTTGTTATTGAAGGATTTCATGGGAGCTCTAGTCCTTGATATTTGAGAAAAAACTTGTCCGGAACGCAAGGTGTAGGTTTACCAAAATAAGAAATTGATTTCAAGACACAAGAGAATGCGGAAAAAGATGAAACATTCAAGCGCCCCGGATTCACACATGGGTTCGGACCCTGAGACGGTCAAATTCAGCTCATTTCTGGGCCCCATCCTTCTATTAACCAATATTTTTTTCCTGAATTTCCTATCCAGAATCATCTTTGCGCCATTGCTGCCCCGTATTCAGAAAGACCTGACGCTGTCCCATGTTGAAGCCGCTTCCCTTTTTCTTTTTATCACTCTGGGGTATTCCGTTTCCCTCCTCTGTTCCGGTTTTATCTCCAATCGACTTCGACACAAAAAAACCATTGTCTTGTCGGCCACAGCGGTGGGAATTGCCCTTACGGGCATCGCATTGTGCGATGACATCTGGACCATTCGAGGGGGATTGCTTCTGCTGGGGTTGGCCGCAGGACTTTATCTCCCTTCCGGAATGGCCTCCCTGACAGCCCTGGTCAGTGCCAGGCACTGGGGAAAAGCCATCGCAACCCATGAACTGGCCCCCAATTTGAGCTTTTTTGTGGCACCTTTGCTGGCAGAGAGCCTCATGATGTGGTTCTCCTGGCGAGGGGTTCTGGTCTTCCTGGGAGTTTGCGCCATTTTGACGGGTGTTTTGTTTTCCCATTTCTGGAAAGGAGAGGATTTTCCCGGTGAAGCACCCAATTTTCTATCCCTTAAGACCCTATTTTCAGAAAAGTCCTTCTGGATTATGATGATGTTGTTTTCCTTTGGGATTTGCGCCACCCTGGGAATTTATACCATGCTGCCGCTTTTTCTGGTGGCCCAGCACGGATTGGAACGGAACTGGGCCAATACCCTGGTGGCGCTTTCAAGGATATCCGGCATGTTCATGGCATTTCTGGCCGGCTGGACAACGGATCGGGTCGGTCCAAGATTGACCATGATGGCAGTTTTTCTGATTGCTGGGTTGGCAACCGTTTTCCTGGGCGCTTGCACAGGATCATGGCTGGTACTCATGGTTTTTTTGCAGCCCGTTGTGGCCGTTTGCTTTTTTCCGCCGGGTTTTGCGGCCCTTTCGGCCATCGGCCCCCCCGGCGCCCGAAATGTCGCCGTATCCCTGACGGTACCCGCTGCATTTCTGGTAGGAGGCGGCGCCATTCCCATGGGTATCGGCATGATGGGCGACGCGGGATTTTTTGCCCTCGGCGTTTCCGCTGCCGGCGGGCTGATCCTTTCTGGTGCTCTTCTGGCGCTCTTCTATAAGCCGGGGAGCGCGAAGCCCACTGTTTCTCCTTGACCCGTGGGGGATCATTCCCTATAATCCGGCCTCGGTAAATTTTGGCCCAAGGATTGTAGACGCTGTTAATTTAGAGAGTTGCCGATCAGGTTAGGGTTGGCCACGACTTCAGCGTTTGTTTAGGAACGCATATAACTTGGAGGTTATAATGGGTAAAGTAGGAATCATCGGAGTTGGCCAGAGTGCTTTCGTGCGCGGATATCCCGGCTCCATCAGAGAACTGGCCTTTGAAGGATTCAAAGATGCCATGCAGGACGCTCAAATCGCAAACAAGGATATTGATGCGTCCATCATTTGTTCAGCCCCGGAATATGACAAACAGCGGTCCCCTGCCGGCGTCTTTGCGGAATATCTGGGTCTTACACCGCAACCCACCTGTTACCTGGAAAGCCTTTGTTCTTCCAGCAGCATGGGATTGCGGTACGCTTATGCACTGGTAAAATCGGGCCTTCATGACGTGGTGGCCGTGGTGGGCTTTCAGAAGATGTCGGAGATATCCTCCGCCGAAAGCCAGGAGCGGATGGGACGGGGTGCCGACATTCAGTGGGAGAGCACCTTCGGAACCATGATGCCGGCCTATTATGCCATGTACGCCAAACGGCATATGGCCAAATACGGTACCACTCCCGAAGATCTGGCGCTCATTCGCGTTAAAGCCGCCACATACGGTCAGTTGAACGAAAAGGCCGTCTATCGCAAACCCGTCACTTTTGATATGTTTTCGGACCCCAACAGTCCCATGTCCGGCCCCGTGGCATCGCCCTTAAGGGTCGGGGATTGCTGCGCCAATGCTGATGGCAGTTCCTGTATCATCGTTGCCAGCGAGGAAAGGGCAAAGGCCCTCTCAAAAAAGCCGGTTTGGATACTGGGCTTGGGATCGGCTTCCAACGCCGTCAACCTGGCGGGAAGAGACGAGTTTTCGGGCCTGACAGTGGCGAGGCAATCGGCGGATCAGGCCTACAAAATGGCGGGCATTACCGCCAAAGATGTGGATGTGGCGGAGGTGCATGACTGTTTCACCATCGCTGAAATGATGGCCTATGAAAACCTGGGGTTTGCAGAGCCGGGAGAAGGAAAAGAGCTGATCAAGGCCAAGGAGACCTATAAAGAGGGGAGCATCCCCGTCAATGTGGATGGGGGGCTTTTGTCCAAAGGGCATCCCATCGGCGCCACCGGCGGTTCGCAAATCAGAACCATTGTGCTTCAGCTGCGGGGTGAGGCTGGCGATATTCAGGTTAAAGATCCCGAGATCGGGCTGGTTCATAACATCGGCGGTGTGGGCCTGTACGGAAACGTCAGCATTTTTGGGAGGTAATATCATGGGAAAGAAAAGAGAAGTGGATGATCGATTTAAGAAATTCGGAACCGTGAGCTTTACCGCCACCACCAAGGTCAATGACTTTGTCAGTCAGCTGGAAGAGGGTAAAGTCATGGGAACAAAGTGCACGGAATGTGATGCGGTTTACTTCCCGCCCCGGGCCGATTGCGCCAAGTGCCTCTCCAGCGACATGGAATGGTTTGAGGTGGCCGGAAAAGGAAAGCTGGTGACCTACAGCAAGCTCGAATATGCCCCCATCGGGTTCGGCGACGACCTGCCCTATGCCATTGCGCTGTTGGATTATGGGAATTACAAGGTCTTCGGCAGAATTGCGCCGGATGTTCCCGAAGATGAGATCCAGGTGGGCATGGAGATGACCACCCGGCCCAACACCTTGAGCAACGGCCAGTTGAATTACGTTTTCGAAAAGGCTTAAACGAAATCCCCCACCCCGCCGCCTACCAAGGTGAGGTGGGGATTCAAAACTGGAGAATACTTTGGTTCATCCCAATGGTGAAAATCCAGGATGGCTGGAAGTTGCCATTGAGGCGGCGCCTGAGTTGAGGGATCCTCTGAGCGCCTTTTTTTTTGATCTGGACGTCACTGGTTTGGTCTGGGAAGATTTCGGCAACCGTACGCTGAAGGCGTATCTGCCTTTAGAGGAAAGCCCTGAAGATATTCAAAACCGGATCTCTACTTACCTTAACCATTTGACGTTGATCCATCCCCATCTACCCCCACCCCGTTTTAGATTAACAAAAGTGGAAAATCAGGACTGGCAGCGAAACTGGCGGCGCCATTTTAGACCGGTTCGCGTCAGCTCCAAACTGCTGATCCTGCCGGTCTGGGAGGAAATGCCGCCTGACGCCGAAGAAACGCACATTATCCGTATTGACCCGGGTCCTGCCTTCGGAACGGGACAACATGCTACCACCAAAATGTGCCTCCAAGCCATGGAATCCTTCGGCTCCAACGAATCCCAGACCCTGCTGGATGTGGGCACGGGGAGCGGCATCCTGGCCATTTACGGAGTGCAGCTGGGATTTGGGGAAATTGAGGCCATTGATGTGGATCCCGAAGCGGTACGCTGGGCCGAACGAAACATCGGGTTAAATGGCGCTCAAAATACCATAACACTTTCCGGAACGGGAATTGAAGAGATACAAGGCCGTTTTTCCCTGGTGTGCGCAAACCTGATCCTAAGCGAACTTCTCCGGTTGATGCCCGCATTTTCCCGGCTGGTTGAAACCGACGGCCATCTGGTGGCCTCCGGGATTCTGAGGGATCAGGTGGAGAGGATCCGGGAAGCCCTGCCAGCAGCGGGTTTTTTCACTTCCCGCATCCTTTACGAAGACGAATGGGCCTGTATGATTTTAGGGAAGAGCGGTGAATGATACATCATTAAGGCGCTTTCTGGTTGAAGATCTCCAAATAGAGCACGGCGTTTGTGTGATTGCGGGCCGGGAAGCCCACCACATATCCAGGGTGCTTCGAATGGGACGGGGGGACACGCTGGTTCTCCTGGATGGAAAGGGGGGTCGTTTTCTGGCTGAAATCGAATCTGTTTCACATGAGAGCATAAAGGTTCAAATCAAAAAGTCCCTTGATCCAGTTCAACCCTCCCAATTTGAGATCACCCTGTGCCAGGCTGTGATCAAATCGGCTTCCATGGATTATCTGATTCAGAAAACCTCTGAACTGGGGGTCGCCCACATCTTCCCTTTTTTCAGCTCTCGAAGCGTTGTCCATCTTGAAGGGGACAAGCGGCAGAAAAAACGCCATCGCTGGATGGAGATCGCTCACAACGCCGCAAAACAGTGCAACAGGGATATCCCCGCCGAAATTGGAGCACCCACCGCTTTTGAGCAACAACTGACATCTCTCAGAAAAGCGGCCGGACTCAAAGTGATTCTGTGGGAAAAAGAAACCTCACGGGACCTCAAGGGTTTGCTTCAAGATCATGGCCCAGATGAATTTATGGGAATGGTAGGTCCGGAAGGTGGCTTTACGCCGGAAGAGGTTTCAAATGCCCAAGCCGCCGGTTTCGTACCAGTCTCCATGGGCAGTCGGATTTTGAGGGCTGAAACCGCAGCCCTGGTCCTGGTGGCCATTGTCCAATATGAATGGGGGGACCTTCGCATAGGCTGAAGACTGCTTTGCCAAATATGCACCGATTCTGAAACTCCCTTGACGTGTGTCCGAGCATTTCTTATGTTTATGGGAGCATACGGACCCGAAAACGAAAGGGGGTGAAAATCGAGAGTTCATGGGTTAATAAAGGAATACAGCAATGTCAATGTTGTACCAAATAGGAGGTTTTTAAGATGAAAAAACTGATTTTTATTGCACTTAGCGTCATGCTGCTACTGGGCACAGCAAGCCTGACATTCGCGGGGGACAACCCGCTGAGGGCTGAAGAAAAAAAGGTAAACGCAGGCTTCAAAGCATTGATCCCGAAGGATAAAATTATCGGCGTAGACCAATTTTATCAGGTTTACCAGGATGTCATGGCGGGCAAGAAAAAGGCCTATCTGATCGATGTGAGGACCCACCCTGAATACTACGCCTTTCACATTGAAGGCACGGATCATATCCATTCGGGTCATATGTATACCATTCCGAAAAAAATCAAGGACCCGAACGCGGAGATCTATGTGTGGTGCCGAACATCCAAACGGGCTACATATACGGTCGGGTTTCTGTATAAATATGGTTACAAAAACGTCTACCTGTACAAAGGCGGCGTGGTGGGATGGGCCAAGGCCGGTCATTCCTTTGTCAACCAGTTCACGGGAAAATTTAAAATCCTCGAATATCGGAAAATTCCTTCTGATGCTGAAAAATCATTTCGCGTAAGGGAGTTCCATCCGTACTAACCCGGTATTCAGCAATATCAGCAAAAAAAGTGGGAAAGGGATGTTATGTCCCTTTCCCCGGATTATTTCTCATTTTCAAAGGACTGTGGATTAAATGATTCGAGCAAAACTCTGGTTTCGATGTGCCGCCATGCACGATCCGGTGACCCCAACCATTCTCAAACCCGCTGTGATCGGCTGGGAAGCCAAACAAAGAACAGTTGATTTGTCCATTGAACGGGCCTTCAAAGGCGACGAACTGGTGATGCGCATGAAGGGCTGGGTGACCGTCGACGTCAAAAAAGCCATCGAGATTGTCAAAAAAAGAGGCCACCTGAAAGTTTTAGATGACCGGGACCTGGTGGTGGAATTTGAATCGGAAGAAGATTTCGAGGCATTGGGCGGAGAAATCGCGGAAGCGTTCGGAGACCAATTGGACATGGAGCGCCTATGACCCCAACGGATTCCGATCCTGTGGAAATTCCCATAGACGGGGTGCTGGATCTTCACACCTTTGCCCCCGGAGATGTTGGTTCAGTGGTGGACGAATACCTGTGGGCCTGCATACAGGAGGGGATCCTTGACGTCAAAATCATCCACGGAAAGGGAAAAGGGGTACTCCGCCGTACGGTGCATGCACGCCTCCAGAAGCACCCGCATGTGGATCAATACCGGCTGGATGACGGCCCGTCGGGATGGGGGGCCACCCTGGTCCGGCTCAAGGGGTTCGATTGAAAGAAGGATTCATAAACCCTCCCTGAAAGCTTCGAACATGCGGCTTCTGTCCAGCGGTTGAACCTCTCGAACAATCCATTCCCTGAACGCTTCCCCCTGGGGGGTGGACTGTTTATAACTCATCAAATCCAACGGAATATGGAGGGCTTCTGACAGGCGGACCGCCAGAATAGGCCATATTTCACCAATATCACCCACAATGGGAAGGCTTCCGGGAATCCTGGCGAATCCGGACATTTCCATTCGGAAGGGAAGTCCGATAGATTTTGTTTTGGGCAGTCCCTGGTCCACAGCTCCGGATACCCGGCCTTCTTTCCGTTCGTTTATCCATGCTTTTTCAAGGGTCGGATCCAGATCAATGCGCAGGATCTTCTTTTTCGCCAGGGAATAGGTTCGGTCCCCTTCCCAGTGGGCCCATATGCCGTGGCCCGTGTAACGTTCAAATGGGCCGTCGTGAATTTCCTGACTCAGGGCCACGGCCGACTCAATGATCACATCGGCGCTCTCCATGAGATCCGCTATGCCGCGGCACCGCTGTGAAATAGAAATGGAATCCCCCACTGCCAGGCCCACTTCCCCTCCCCCCACCAGTTGTGGGACCGTTACCAGTACGGGGACTTTTTTTTGAGCGCCGGCGCCGATCATGGTGTAGGGATCCGCTCCGAAACCGGCCACCTGCTCAAAAGGGAGACCATATCGCCGGGCCAGTGCCAGGACATCCCGCGCCAGCCGCTCCGTGCGAAGCCCGCTGGGATAGGCCATGTTCCCCGCGACCTTGGTAATCACATCCCCCCTGGTTCCGATCATTTTGCGGTAGAGATCCATATCCAGAAGGATTTCGTTTTCATGGGCGTGCAGTTGGTCCACCCCAAGAAGGCTGACTTCTAGACGTCCATCAACGGGAAGAAGATTTGCGTCGACACCCAGGGCTTCTCCGTCCACCCGCTTGACCTTCTCGAGAGCCCCCGCCATCTCGTGACTGACCACGGCGGAACTGGTACTCACCCCGTCAATGAGGCCCTTGTGAATCAACTCTGCGATCAGCGTGGTGATCCCTTCATGGATGTTGGGGCCGCTACCCACCACGGCGACGATTCGGCCGTTGTTCTTTTTGGTTTCCACCATGGCTTCGACGGCCTGGTCCACCCTTTCCCGGGTTTCTTCGGGAAGCGCCTCATAAATAGTATCGATGGCTGCGTGATCAATGGGCATGGGAATTATCTTGCGGTTTGATGGGTTCAATCCGAATACCTCTTTTAAAATTTTCTCATCGTTGAAAGGATTCTGATGACTTCCGCATGCTTGTGGGCGGCGGCCTGTGTTTGAAGCGCCGCCTGCCTGGCACATTGACCCAGAGCACTGGCTTTTTCATGATCCTCGAGCAACCCGAGGAACACTTCCGCCAGCTCCCGGGGGTCCGACACCCCCATGCTGCCCCCTCCTGATTCCAGCATATCCTTTGCGTCCAGGAAATCCTCCATATGGGGTCCGTAAAGGATGGGCTTTCCCCATACAGCCGGTTCCAGCGGGTTCTGCCCTCCCAGGGGGACCAGGCTGGCACCGCAAAACACGAGGGTTGCAATGCTGTAAATATTGAACAGTTCACCGAATGTATCGATGATAAGGATTTGTGCGGTTCGTTCTGTTTTCCCCCGGCCGATTTCCGTTCTCAGCTGGCACTTAAGTCCTCGGTTACGAATCAGGGAACAAATATCAGAAGCCCGTTTGATATGCCTGGGCGCCAGAATTAACAGGATATTCGGATATTTTGAGCGAATTTCTTCGTAAACGTCCAGCAGCATTGCCTCTTCGCCCCCGCGCGTACTGCCGGCCACAATAATCCTGTCAGATGGGGCCAGGTTTAAGATTCGCCGCATTTTCCGTTCCACGGCGGGGTCCAGTGACATGATTGTCTGATCGTACTTGGCATTTCCGTTGACCCGGATTTTGGCGAAGGGCGCACCCATGGCATGAATACGGTTCGCGTCTGTTTTGGAAATCATACTGAAAGCGTCAAAGTTTTTGAGAACCGACCGGAAAACAGGCCGGAATTTCAGGTAACCGTTAAATGATCTCTGGGAAATGCGACCGTTAAGCAGGGCCAGTTTGATGCCCAGTCTGCGGGCGGTGAAGATCCAGACCGGCCATATTTCCGTCTCCAGAAAAACCATCACATCCGGTCGTGCTGAGGAGAGGGCTTTGAGGGCGCACCCAGGCAGATCCAGGGGTGCATAAACAACCGGGATATTTTTTTCAAGGATTTCAAGCGCAAGGTTTCGACCGTGCTCCGTCACCGTTGAAACCATGATGGCACAGCCAGGCAGTTTCGCCCGAAGCGACTTGATAATCGCTGCAGCAACCCGGACTTCCCCCAGAGACGCCCCATGAATCCAGATCCTGGGGCTACCCGAAAGGGATTTAGCTGCGTTTTCGGGCAGAAATCCCAGGCGTTCCTGAAAATTTTTTTGAAAGCTCACAACTCTATTGAGCCCAGCCAAAGGTTTTTTCCACGGCCCTTTTCCAGCTACTGTAACCGGCTGCTCTCTTCTCTTCAAGGAGGTTCGGCTGCCAAGAACGATCTTCAGACCAGTTTTGCCGCAATTCCTCCTGTGACGACCAGAAGCCCACCGCCAGCCCTGCGGCATAGGCGGCCCCCAGGGCGGTGGTTTCAGCGATCCGGGGTCGAATCACCGGGACATTCAACACGTCCGCCTGGATTTGCATCAACAGGTTATTTTCAACCATGCCCCCATCCACCTTCAGATGGGGCAGTTCCTGGCCGGCCTCCTTGTTCATGGCCTCCAGAATATCCCGGGTCTGATAAGCGCAGGCTTCCAACACAGCACGCGCCATATGCCCTTTGTGAATGTAGCGGGTCAACCCGACCATGACCCCGCGGGCGTCGTCGCGCCAGTACGGGGCAAAGAGGCCGGAGAAAGCGGGAACAATGAACATGCCGCCGTTATCCTCCACCGTTCCGGCCAATTCTTCAATGTCCGGGGCCGTTTTGATAAGCCCCAGGTTGTCCCGAAACCATTGCACCAGGGCCCCTGCCATGGCGATGGACCCCTCAAGGGCATAGACCGGTTCCTGTCCGCTCACCTGGTAGGCAACGGTGGTAATCAGACCATGTTTCGATGTTACAGGCTTTTGGCCGGTATTAAGCAGCAGAAAACAGCCGGTACCGTATGTATTTTTGGCTTCCCCTTTTTCAAAACAGGCCTGGCCCACCAGGGCGGCCTGTTGATCCCCCACAGCGCCGCAGACCGGTATCTTCTCTTCAAAAGGGCCGTCATGGGCCGTTAGGCCCCAGAACGCTTCATCGGAAGACGGTACGATTCCGGGCAGCATCTCTGGCGGGATGTCCAGAATTTCCAGGATATGGTCGTCCCAGGCGAGGGTTTTAAGGTCCATGAGCATGGTTCGGCTGGCATTGGTCACATCGGTCACATGGGCGCCCTTGCCGGGGCCTCCCGTGAGCCACCAGATCACCCAGGTTTCCATGGTTCCGAACAGGGCATCCCCTTTCAGCGCCGCCGTTCGCGCCCCCGGAACATGCGCCAGTATCCATTTGATTTTAGGCCCGGAAAAGTACGCCGCAATGGGAAGTCCCGTGGTTTCCCGGAAACGATCCTGCCCGCCGTCTTTCATGAGCGCCCGGCATATATCTTCCGTTCGGGTACACTGCCATACAATGGCATTGCCGTACGGTTCACCGGTGTGCCGGTTCCAGACCACCGTTGTTTCCCGTTGGTTGGTGATACCGATGGCGGCAAGGTCCCTTCCCCGCAGTCCGGCCTTTAAGAGTCCCCCTCGGATCACCTCCTGCGTGTTCCCCCAGATTTCCATCGGGTTATGTTCCACCCAACCGGGCCGGGGGAATATCTGTTCGTGTTCTTTCTGGTCCTGCCCGGCGATTCGGCCCCCATGGTCAAAAACAATAAACCGGGTACTTGTGGTACCCTGATCCAGCGCGCCTATGAATTTGCCCATTTTGCAGTCTCCATTTCTTTGAAATATTCCATGACAGAATTATTAACACGAACCGTTTAAAACATCCAGAATCATTTCCTAATCCGTATCTTGGTCGTCTTTGATACAGCGATGTTATAATCAGCATTTTTTGATGACGTGAGAGTGCTGATATGCTAACTTTCACGAAAAAATCTTTCGCAGTCCATGGAGATGAGACGGAAAATGTCATTTAAAAGAAACATCCTTTGCATCGGAGCCGGCTATGTGGGGGGTCCCACCATGGCCATGATTGCCTTTAAATGTCCACAATACAAGGTGACGGTGGTGGACATCAACCCTGAACGGATTGCACAGTGGAATTCCGACGATCTGCCCATTTACGAACCCGGCCTTGACCAGGTGGTCAAGGCTGCCAGGGGGAGGAACCTCTTTTTCAGCACCGAAATCGAGAAAGGGATTCGGGATTCCGACGTTATTTTTGTAAGCGTCAACACCCCCACCAAAACCTTTGGCGCAGGCGCAGGCATGGCGGCAGACCTGCAGTATTGGGACAAGACCGCCCGGGAAATCCGAAAACATTCCCGGTCCAGCAAAATCATTGTTGAAAAAAGCACTTTACCCGTCAAGACGGCTCAGGCCATGGAACGGATTCTCACGTGCGGGGAGAACGGTGTCTGTTTTGACGTTCTGTCAAACCCGGAATTTCTGGCTGAAGGGACCGCCATAGAAGACCTTGAGAACCCGGATCGGGTACTCATCGGCTCTTCCCAGACAGCCCAGGGCCTCATGGCCCGGGACGTGCTGGTCGAGATTTACGCCAACTGGGTTCCCAGGGATAAAATCATCACCTCCAATATCTGGAGCAGCGAGCTCAGCAAACTGGTTGCCAATGCCTTTCTGGCCCAGCGCATTTCTTCGGTGAACGCCATCTCAGCCCTTTGCGAGAAGGCCGACGCGGATATCCAGGAAGTAACCCGCGCTGTGGGCATGGACAGCCGGGTGGGGGCGAAATTCTTGAACGCCAGCGTTGGTTTCGGCGGATCCTGTTTCAAGAAGGACATTTTGAACCTGGTCTATATCTGCCGCTATTACGACCTGAAGGAAGTGGCGGATTACTGGGAGGGCGTGGTGAAAATCAATGACTACCAGAAGGAACGCTTCATCCTGAACATGCTTCAGGTCATGTTCAACACCCTGGCGGGCAAGAAGATCTGTCTACTCGGATTCGCCTTCAAGGCCGACACGGGGGACACTCGGGAAAGCCCGGCCATCCGGATCGCCAAACGGCTCCTGGAAGAGAAAGCGGACCTGGTGATTACAGACCCCAAGGCCCTGAGTAACGCAAAAGACGACTTGAAAGGGGTCAAAGGGAATGTTTCATATATTGACGACCCCTATGACGCGGCCACCGGATGCTGCGCCATCGCCCTCATGACCGAATGGTCACTTTACAAGGGGCTTGATTACGAAAAAATATTCCAGACGATGGCCAAGCCGGCCTTTGTCTTTGACGGCCGGAACATTCTGGATCACTCGGCGCTTTTCAAGATCGGGTTCAATGTTTTCCCCATCGGAAAACCACCCCTCACCCACTTTTAACGGGAGGTTATGACCGTGCTGCATCATCAAAAACGCATCCTGGTGACCGGCGGTGCCGGTTTTTTGGGATCGCATCTCTGCGATCGTCTGATAGAAGAAGGTCATGACGTCCTCTGCCTGGATAATTTTTTTACCGGGACCAAAAAAAATATTCTCCATCTGATGGAAAATCCCAACTTTGAACTAATCCGCCACGACCTGGCGTTTCCCGTATTCCTGGAAGTGGATGAAATATACAACCTGGCCTGCCCGGCATCCCCCATTCACTACCAGCATAACCCGGTGAAAACCGTCAAGACCAACGTGCTGGGTTCCATTCATATGCTGGGGCTGGCCAAACGGGTTCATGCAAAAATTCTGCAAGCCTCCACCAGCGAAGTCTATGGAGACCCTAACGTTCATCCCCAGACAGAAAGCTACTGGGGCAATGTGAACACCATCGGAATCAGGTCCTGTTACGATGAGGGGAAACGGTGTGCTGAAACGCTTTTTTTTGACTACCACCGACAGAACAACGTGAACATCCGGGTGGTTAGGATCTTCAACACTTACGGCCCCAGAATGCACCCCAACGACGGTCGGGTGGTCAGTAATTTTATTGTTCAGGCATTAAATGATCAGGATATCACGGTTTACGGGGAAGGATCACAGACCCGGTCTTTCTGTTATGTGGATGATCTGATCGACGGCATGGTCCGCATGATGAACGGACCCGATGAATTTGTGGGGCCGGTGAACCTGGGGAATCCCACGGAGTTCACCATTTTGGAGCTGGCCGAAAAAATCATTCAATTGACCGACAGCAAATCCCGCGTTGTCTTCCGCCCCCTCCCGCAGGATGATCCCCTCCAGCGTCAACCGGATATTTCATTGGCCAGGGAGAAGCTTCAGTGGGAACCGGGCACAGCACTTGAGGCGGGGCTTCAAAGCACCATCGCGTTTTTCAAGACCATCCTTCATGAGGGCTGATTAAAGTTTCAGCGGGGAAAGAAAGAGAAACCCGCAACACCTTCTCCGTTTCCGGACATACCTTGAAACGGTTGTCGATTCTCAAACCGCATACCCAAATGGGGTCCTTTCCACTGCACAGCAGGGGAAGTCGCTTTCTGGTACCTGACGGAATCTTCCGATCCACAAAGAAATCCTGGACTTTTTTATGCCCCGTCATGCCCAAAGGGACAAACCGGTCCCCGGGGAGAAAATTTCGAAAAATTAAAGGGTACTCAATGCGGGCGGCATCGAAACAGGCAACCCACGGGGACGAGCTGTCCACCTGCGAAACATCTTCAATTTTTACTTCTTCGACGGTAACGGTGCAGGGGATCGCATCCAGATTGAAAACACCCGGAGCATCCAACAGATAGTGGAACCCGCCGTTTTCCGCATCTTCCCGCTTGTCTTTGTTTTTCATGAACAACAGGGTTTCATAACTTTTTTTGACCAGAATGCCGTTTGGAAGGTTCAGGGTTGCCTGGGGTTTTCCCATGCTAAGGCCTTTTATGGCCTCAATATGCCGCAGGCTGACGCGGCGAAGCCCTCCCTGAACCCCCTTGATGATCTGGCGGATGACCTGGTTTTGAAGCGCTGCCGCAAGATCCCCGAACGCTTTCAGGGGGACCGAATACCCCTCTGCCCCCGAGACTTCCACATGCCCTTTTGTCCATCTTTCCGCTTCTGTTACCATCCACCGGGTTTCATCCCGCATGATTCCGGCTGTCTGCCCCAGGATTTCCACGATTCTAGGTTGGTAGGTTTTGAGCTGCGGCAGAAGATCCAGGCGGATTCTGTTCCTCAGATGGTGTTTTTCAAAGTTGGACGGATCGGTAACATACCGAAGGTCCCGGCGGGCAATATAATCCTCGATTTCACGGCGGGTGATCTCGATCAGGGGCCGTATAATCTGGTGATTTCGAACCGGCGGAATCCCGGAAAGTCCGGCGGGGCCGCTGCCGCGCAAAAGCCTCATGATGACGGTTTCGGCCTGGTCGTCCAGGGTATGCCCCAGTGCAATTTTCTGGGCCCCGTGGGCATTTCCGGCATGATCCAGGAATGCATACCGCGCGTCTCGGGCTTCTTCCTCAGGGGATTTGCCGCTTTCACCCGGGGATGACGGCGCTTTCCGGGTAACAAATGGAAGGTTCTTTGAAACCGCCAGGGAATCCACAAACCGCGTTTCACGTTCATCATCTTCGGGCCTCAGGGAATGGTCGAAATGGGCCACCACCAGGTCCAGTGAAAAAGTCTCTTTCAACCGGTCCAGAACGTCCAGCAAAACCACCGAATCCGGTCCCCCCGATACGGCCACCAGAACCCGGTTCCCATATTCGAGCATGTTGTATCGGGAAATGGTCTGTTCGATCTTCTTGAGCATATCCTTCACAACCTGAACCACCCGCAATCACGCCATTCGTTTTTCCGGAAACAGGGCCATAATATCCGCTTCGTTTGCGTTGCAGATGCCCTTTTCCGTGATAAAGCCTGTCACCAGTCGGGCGGGGGTCACATCAAATGCAGGATTGGCTGCGGGACTGGTTTCAGGCGGCACCAGCACGGATTGCACCTTACCGTGGCAAAGCCCCTGCACATGGCGAATTTCATCGGGATCCCGATCCTCGATGGGAATGTCTTTGATCCCATCGGTGATGCTCCAGTCAAAGGTTGAGGAGGGGAGCGCCACATAAAAGGGGATATTGTTGTCCCTGGCGGCCAGGGCCTTCAAATAAGTACCGATCTTATTGGCCACGTCTCCGGCCCTTGTGGTCCGGTCCGTTCCCACCATGACCAGGTCCACCATGCCATGCTGCATGAGGTGCCCACCGGCATTGTCCGTGATTACCGTGTGATTGATCCCGTGCTTTCCCAGTTCCCAGGCGGTGAGGCGAGCGCCCTGATTCAGAGGTCTTGTTTCATCCACCCACACGTGAACGTCTATGTTGCGGTCGAAGGCCGTGTAGATGGGGGCGGTGGCTGTACCGTATTCAACACATGCCAGCCAGCCCGCATTGCAGTGCGTCAGGATGTTGACCGCCTCCCCGCCTTTCTTCCGGCTCATATCTTGAATGATGGAGAGGCCGTGTCGACCGATCTCCCGGCAATTGACCGCTTCCTCTTCAACCACTTCCAGGGCCTCCGAGAGCCCGGCCCTTACACGGCCGTTGTAATCGATTTCCTTCAGCACAGCATCCCGAACCCGGTCCACACCCCAGAAAAGGTTCATGGCGGTGGGCCTGGCATCCTTGAGGCGGTGACATTCGGCTTCCAGGTAATCATTGTCCGCCCCCCGGTTGTTTTCCTGCACCAGGCTCACATAAACCCCCAAAGCACCGGTGGCCCCAATGAGGGGTGCACCCCTCACAACCATCTCTTTGATGGCGAAAATGACATCCTCCACACTGTTTAAGTCTTTGATAATGAATTCATGGGGAAGAAACCGCTGATCAATGACCTGAACGGTTTTTTTAACCTCATCAAACCAGATGGGCCGCATGTCCTTTCCTTCTACTTTCATATTCAATTCTCCAGAGCCAATTTCAAAACGCCCTCTTTTGCCCGATCTCTGCGTCAGTTGAAAATTTTAATCCTCGAAATATTAAGTATATTCCTGTGGTTAAAATTTTCGCCTTCCTTGATATCAAACAAAATTGAACATTTTGAAACTGGCTCTCCAATATATCAAACAAATACAAAACGTTTTCGAAGCATATATCGCCACAACCGGACTTAATGCGACCATATCACACCTGATTTTGTTTGGCGACTTCCCCATTTGGAACCACTTTACAAATCCTTTTTCAACATGGCCGTCAACACTCCCAGATTCCTCCGGTCCCAGTCGATACCGCCCTCTTTTTTCGGGGTTTCCAGGATTTTCGGTATGTGCGCCAAGCGTTCATCGTTCATAATCAAGGAAAATGCTGACGGGCCGATTTTCCCTTTTCCGATGTGGGCGTGGCGGTCCACCCTGGAGCCCAGGTCCCGCAGCGCGTCGTTTAGGTGGATCACTTTGAGCCGATCCAACCCCAGGACAGCATCAAAGGCTGCCAGGGTCTTGTGATAGCTTTCTTCGGTTCGGATGTCATAGCCGGCAGCGAAAATATGACAGGTGTCGAGGCAAAAACCGAGGCGTTCGGGCTGTTTCACCTTTTCAACAATGGCGGCGAGCTGTTCGAAGGTATGCCCCAGGGTCGTACCCTGTCCGGCGCAGGTCTCCAGCAGGAGCCGCGGGCCGTTTCCTGGACTTTCACAAAGCACCCGGTTGATGCCTTCGGCAATCCGGTTGATACCCGCAGCCTCACCGGTCTCCATATGAGCGCCGGGATGATGGACCACCATCGGAATACCCAGCTGGTCAACCCGCGCCATTTCGTGGATCAGTGCACTGCAGGAGCGATCGAATTTTTTCTTTTCCGGAGAGCCGAGATTGATCAGGTAAGCGGTGTGAGAAGCGATGGCGGTAATGCCCGTTTCCTGCCGTGCCCGGTCAAAGGCTTCCATATCTTGATCCGTCAGGATCCGCTCTTTCCAGGTGCTGGCGTTCTTTGTGAAGATCTGGACCGCTGTGCAGCCGTAGTCCCTGGCCGTGTACAAGGCCTTGTGAAGACCGCCCGCGATGGAAAAATGGGCGCCCAGAAGAAGGCCAACGGATCCGCCCTCCGGTTCTTTCTGCTTTTTGTCTCCTGGCATAATCTGCGATATCTCCAGTGCGTGCCTGGAATTTTACGTTTCCGGATTTCAAAAACGATACCTTCCCTTCGAAATGGCACATACAGAAACAACGGTTCCCGCACGGCTTCCTTTCGACTGCGGGGTTGTCCAATTCAATCCGCCTGTTGTTTGCCGCACCCAACCATCTTTTCAAGAAGATATCAAGAAATATCATCAGCGCTGGATATTCGACATAAGCTCGGGCGCAAATAGCAAGTCCCATTTTGAAGTGTGTCATAGGTACCCAGAAGCTTTTTGGATCGTTTTTCGCAGTAGGTTGAAGGGGTAATAGGCTTGGACTTAACGATCACCGATCTCA
>JAERTK010000177.1 GCA_016844935.1 Desulfobacteraceae bacterium
AACCGTACAGATTTTCAATAAAATCTGAGTATGGGCGAAACCTATGCGAATTTCAAGTCGATCCCTCCATCTTTTGACGTTTTTATAAGTTATTGCTAATGTTTACGTTAAATTCTTAAAAGCTTAGTCGGACACTACTGATAAAAGTATTTGTTGCTGCGGCGGAAACGAGTGTCCATGCGCTACTTTTCCAGAGCTAACGCCAACATCCTTAGGTTCAGGTAAATCCTTGAACTCCGGCGCGTAGCCTTTCTTAGTATCAGAGCTCATACGCTATCTCGCTCCTTAACCTCGCACAAGGCTCGCCTAATAATATGATGGATTGTTTTTTGCACCCGAACTCCATAAGCTATGTCCATAAATCGAACCGTGTACATCCATAGATGCCATAAACCCCCAGGCATCGTAAGCCCTAACGGCCTGCTCACCAGAGAGGGGCTCCCTTTGCCCCAAATCTGGTGAAGCAAAATGTGACGTGTGAAAAGAATATTTTGCATTTCCTATTTTCTACTTGGTTTCACCAAACATCTTTTTAAACTATTACCCCATTTTGAAAATGTCGGAAAAAGTATATATTGCAAAGATAGTTGTAATCGCAGCTTTTTGGAAAGATTTTTCCGAAGATCATATATTTCATCTTCCATATCCAATAATCCTTTTAACAGCTTATTATTGTCTATTATTGGAAAAGGAGATAGTGCCTCAACCTTATTTTTGGACCTCTCGTATAGCCTCTCGATTTTACGGAAAATATATGAACATTCAAGGTCGTTAAAATAAACATTCAGCTCTACGATCCTCTTTCTTAAATCCCATATGGAGAAGAATCTATCTAATTGATGCTCATATGCTAATTCAATTTCTTTTTCTTCGATATCATCAGGAAAAGAAATTTTTCTTTCTTTTAAATGATAAAGCGTATTCGACACATCCCAAAGTTCGTCCAGATATTCTTCGATCTCTATCAATACTCTGGTTCTCTCTTTTCGGAGAATAAACGCGTGGGCAATCAGAGCACTAACCAGGGCTCCCGAAATTGAACCTAAAATAGCCCCAAAGACACCGATGGCCCCTACTATAAGGTCACGATCCATTTCCATAAATTTGTTATCAATCTGCTATGGGAGTGTGGGAGTGGGATCAGCCCTTGACTTAGGACAAAACCCAAATCATTTTGAAACTTTATTTCATCTATGCTCTGGCCGAAAACCATATTTTCCCTAAGGGCAGAGGCCCGTCTTCCGGGACAGCGGGTGCCATCTGAACCTGGTTATTCCTCACAAAAAGACTTTATACCCAACATTCAAAGCCTTTGCCAATATCTTAGCCCGCTTTTTCCCAATTTGTCGCTTACCGTTTTCCATTTCAGAAATATGACTTTGCGGGATTCCCGTCAATTGGGAACGAGGGAATACTCTCAATCCCTTCCCGAATCAGATTCCCCGCTTGGTTGGGGACTCCCTAAAAAAACACAATTCAACCGGAAATAGCCTCATCCAAGCCTTCAAGGATAAAATCATCCCAGTTCATAAGAACAATATCATGCTTCAGCAATCTTCTTCTTTGCCCGTGCCCCAGAACATATACCGGGACACCCGGATTATCTTCCATAAAACTCTTTAATCCCCCAAGTCTTTCAGCGGCAATGTTTTGCGATGATTTGATTTCCAGAGCACAGACGATGCGGCTTCCCTGACATATCAGAACATCCACTTCGGCGCCATGGTTGGTTCTCCAATAGAAAAGCTGAAAATCCAATCGTTTGTAATCAATAAAAGCCATGAGCTGACAGATGACGAATTGTTCAAAACGCCGCCCGAAAATTTTAGGGTTCAGTTGATTCGTTAATGTATGGGCAAGTATGTTTGTTACGCCGGTATCGAAAAAGTAGTAACGCGGATGGGAAACCAGTCGCCTTCTCTCGCTCCGGTTCCAGGCCGGAATCTTGAAAGCCAGAAAGGTATCTTCTAAAATCTGGAAATACTGCTGCACAGTTTTCACCGACACAGAACATTCCCTGGCAACATTGTTGAAATTAACGGTTTCCCCATCATTTGCAGCTGCAATATCCAGGAATTGAGCGAAAGGGCCGATATTACGGACCAACCCCTCGGCGGCAACTTCTTCTTTCAGATAGGTTTCAGTGTAAGATTTGAGAAACTCAAGGGAGTCTTCCATGCCCGTCCCCCATAACACCGGCAGGGTGCCTGTTCTGAGAGCCTTTTCAAGATCAAAGCGGCTCCCTAATTCCGTAAAGGTTAACGGAAAAAGGCGGTAAGTATAAGCTCTGCCTGCTAAAAGGTTCGCTCCTCCTCTGCGGAGCTTTCGGGCACTGGAACCGGTAAGAATGAATCTGACCCTTTTGGATTCAATCAATTCATGAACCTCGTCCAAAAGAGAGGGAATTTTCTGAATTTCATCGATAACGCACAGTGGGTCGCTGTGTCGTTTCAGGTGTGCCAGGATTTCTTCTCGAACACTTCCGGGATTCTTAGCGTAATTCAGAAAATTCCTTTGGGGCAACAGGTCAATGTAAAGGTCTTTATCGGTCAATAAAGATTTCACAAAGGTGCTTTTTCCGGTCTGGCGGGGTCCGAAGAGAAAATAGCTTTTTAATTTTGTGGGGTTGATCTCTCTGCTAACCATGGCTCCAAAATTGTACGGTTATTTTGGAGTTACGTCAAGAAAGAATTTTCCATGGCAATCGGAGCATCTATTGATTTCACTTTATCTCAATATATTCCACCGTGACAGCACCGCTGTTGTTACCAATAGTCAAAGAGCTGATGGTTGAGGTTGATGTTCGGGAGGTATAGGTCGAATCCCAGCCTCCCTGGAGGGTGTAGCTGTTGGCTGAACCGGCATTGAGATTCTCCGCATAGGTTCCTGAAAGTATTTTGATGACGGTCCCTGAGCTTACATTGTCAATGGCCGTCTGAATGGTGTTATAGCAGGGGGAGTAGCCACTGCACGAACCTGCGGGATCCACATAAACCGTACTCACCACCTTTTCATAGACCAGATACGCCGCCTCGCAATCAACCCGGGCCGAAGTGTACTTGATGCGCATGTAACCGCTCTCGCCCCAGCTCGACCCCCAGCTGTTTCTGAGAATCCAGTAGCCCCCATCGTCATTCCAACCCACAAGGGCAATGATATGGTTTGTGGGCGTATAGTAACAGGGGCTGGATGAGCAGGTGGTTCTTGAATCCTGGTAGATACCCCCGCCGTATGCCTCAAAGGCGTTGCCCACATCGACGGCAGCCGCAACAACCCCGTAGGTCATGATGGCGGTCTTGATGGCCACCGTATCGTTGCACCCCACACGGTGCCACGACTGAAAGCGCGTACGCGGCGCATCCCAGGCCGATGCCCGGCAGTTCTGCTCACGATCTGTGTACGGGTAGACGTCATCATTGCACACGCCGTAATCCACAAGCCCGGTAAGCTCCTGATAGTCGTAATCCGACCCCTCGCAACCATCAAACCCGGAATAAACATCCGACAGGCAGAAAGCAATGAAAGCCTCCGAAAAATCGGCGCAATTACTGTCATACTGTCCATTGGCCCAGTTATAGGCGCCCTCAGCCGCAGCACAGGCACCAAAGGCATAACAGGCACCGCAGGCACCCTGGTCTCGAACAGGTCCGATATAGCTGTGGCCGTTGTAAGTTCGCCAGTCAAAAGCGGCGGGCAGCTGCCTTTCACCCAAAATGCTGACGAGGGGGTCCTGGCCGCCATAACCATCCGATGTTTCGGGAAACAGCGGTGCGCGGCGCGTAAGAAATGCCCGTTTCTCATTGGGAGACATGTCAAAGACCCAGTTGTTTTCAACGGTAAAATCATACCCGTTGTGTTCAATTTTGGCCCGGATCTCTTCAAGGGTGTCGCCCGGTTCGAAAGGGAGGATGTCCGTACGCTCACCAAAGGCCCACCCCGGCATGAGACATATCACTACAAAAAGCACCAGGCATATGCAGAATTCTTTGTAAGATTGCATCAGATCATGTCCTTGAATTACTGAACTTCGACTTTCAACTCAAAGGTTTTCGACGGGGGCCTGTCCTTCTCAAACGGCCTGTGATACATGAGTTTCAGAAATGTTCTCCCCACCCCTTCGGCCCTAAAACGCATGGTGATGGTTCCACCGGAACCCCTGGCCTTCCTTTCAGCCTTGAACTCCGCTTCTCCAATCTGCGTGAGAATACTTTCGTCAACAGATGCGACTACCCATGTATAGCCGGTTGTGGGGTTCCCTTTCAGAATTACCTCCATAACGCTTCCGGCAGCCATTTCTACAGTGTAGCCAGACTCTTTCTCGGTTAATTTGATGGGTGCCGGTGCGGAAAATGCGACTGAAACTGCAAAAAAAATAATGGGCAGATTATGCATTGTTGACAAACCGTGCTTTAAATTTTCAGTTGCGGGCCCGCTGGACCTGAAAAATCTAGGCAGCTCAGCTTTTGGTAACAGAATCCCCGGCTTGTTCATCCGGACTTTAATAATCGTTTGATCTTCTTGGGATCACGTCGCAAGTCAAGGACTCTCCACACTACAACGACCAATGCATCTTCAAGCTTGTAATATACAGCATAAGGAAATCTTTTGGACAGCATCCTATGATATCCAAAAACCTTCAGATGAATGCCACCATATAACGTCAAAGAATCAATATCGGAAAACAGAGAATCAAAGAAGTATTCTCCCAGCCCTTCACCTTGTTTCTCGTAGAAAGACCGGCCTTCATACAAATCATCCAGTGCAGAAGAAGTTATCTTGATTCTCATTCAAATCATTTCCGGAGTTCTTTTTTTGCATCCGGCCAATCCAAGATTCTTTCTTGTCCGGAGCTAAATCGACCTTCTGTTTCCTGAAGCATTGTCTTGTGCCAACCAGGAGATTCAATCTGTTCTTCCTCATTCAAAAGGTCTTCCCAAATAGCTTCCATTGCCATTAATTTTTCTTCTCTGGAAAGGTGCTTTATTTCGATGATGTTCTGCATAATATTCAATCTCATTGTGGTTTACTAAAAAATATCATGCCTCAGTGATGTTGTCAAACCCTGGTCCTGGAAAACGTTAAGTTGTAAAGTAATTTTCCTGTGGGCCATCCTTGCCCTGAAAATGATAGCTGGATTGAGGCAGCAATATTCTCATCCGGATTGAAGCTTTGAAGTTTTCAGTTGATGGGTTCACCATATTCTTCTAGTATGGTCCTCTATCTGAACATAAATCTCGATCCTGAAATCCGTAATATTTTTCACGGGGGAAAGATGCACATGCTTAAACAGATTGATCTCAATTCAGACGTGGGGGAAAGCTTCGGCGCCTACAAAATCGGGATGGATGAAGCGGTGATCCCCCTTATCAGTTCCGCCAACATCGCGTGCGGATACCATGCGGGAGATCCATTGGTCATGGCGCAAACCGTCTCCCTGGCAGCGGAAAACGGCGTGGGCCTCGGCGCCCATCCGGGCTTGCCGGATCTCATGGGGTTCGGCAGAAGGGCCATGGACGTAAGTTTGGAGGAAATCGGGCACTACGTAACCTACCAGGTGGGGGCCCTTCAGGCCTTTGCCACTCAAGGAGGATTCTCCCTGCAGCATGTCAAACCCCACGGGGCTCTTTACAACATGGCCGTCAGGAACACGGAAATATCCAATACCATCGCAGAAGTCATTTCGGGACTGGATAAAAACCTCATACTGGTGGCACTGGCCGGCTCCAACAGGGATGAACTGGCGGCCATTGCCGAACGCCATTGTATTCGTGTGGCCTTTGAATTTTTTGCCGACCGCGCCTACAACCCCGACGGGTCGCTGGTGAGCCGCAGCCTGCCGGGCGCCGTACTCCATGATGACGAGGCCGTGGCCCAAAGGGTGGCAAGGCTGGTGGAAACCGGCACTGTCGCAGCGGTTGACGGCACCGAAATTGAACTGAAGGCGGATACCATCTGTGTCCACGGCGACAACCCCCAGGCCCTGGCCCTGGTGAAAAAGATCCGAGGGTCCCTTACGGATTCCGGCATCCGGCTGTGTTCCATGGGCACTTTTCTTTAGATAAACCCGTTAATTAGAATTTGAGCAAAGAGATCAATATTCTTTTAGCCTTCAACACCGTTGGACACGATCCCCAAAATCCCGACACCGAAATAGATCTTCTGCTATAAAATAACGGGTGGGAATTGGAAGTTTCAATAAAGCCGTGCTGGTAGTCCGTTTGGAGCCAAGAAAAAAAGAGGGCATATTTTTAATGGAGAGGTGTTTTTTCTCTTGGCTATCCTTTCAATGGGGCCCCCTCCTGCCCCCCTCCCTCATCTTCGCGTTAAATTGTTCAAAAGTCATTTATGCTACTGAAAATGGCGTATTTTTTGGTAAATAGAAATGTTCAATCAATGTTCAAAAGAGAGGAAAAAACACAATATGTGATATTTTGGCTACTTTATTACACAACATATTGATATTCTGCTTGACATTAACATCCAGGAACATTATAAGGTGGCCAACAAAAATATTGGCCCCACCCCATTCCTCAAAAATGAGATCCTGAAATGCTGCCACATAAGATTCTTATTATTGATGACGAAAATGATATTGCGAGCTTGATGTTGCGATACCTTCGAATGGAAGGTTATGACAAGGTTGATCGGGCATCTAATGGGCTGGAAGGCCTTGAAAAATACAAGGTGTTATCGCCTGATCTTGTCCTCATGGATATTGAAATGCCTGTCATGGATGGCTATCAGTCTTCCTGTGAAATAAAGGCTTTTGATCCAGAGGCCAAAATTCTGATACTGACGGGCAATCCCGATGATACCAGGGCTCAAAAAGTATTGAAAGAAGATATGGCCTTCGCCCTCCTTCAAAAACCCTATTCATTACGTGACCTGGGTCTTATGATCCATGAAAATCTTCCATCATGTTCCTGAACCCTG
Source organism: Desulfobacteraceae bacterium (assembly GCA_016844935.1). Taxonomy (GTDB): domain Bacteria; phylum Desulfobacterota; class DSM-4660; order Desulfatiglandales; family Desulfatiglandaceae; genus NaphS2. The sequence goes on from JAERTK010000177.1 coordinate 6,934, forward strand.
ATCCGCCGTACACGGGGATCAAGTCTGCCGTTGACTCTTGATGATCCTTTCAGTTTATGGCAGCATGTTTGGCAGATGGACTCAACAGGCACCTTTCTTTAGGAAACCCCGTTTATGCTGTACAAACAGCCCAAATACCGCGTCATGGGAGACCGTTCACTGCTGGTGGAACTGGGGGATGAAATCAACCTGGCCGTCAACGAAAAGGTCCGCAGGCTTTTTCAGGCCGTCAAACAGACTAAAATCGACACAATCTTTGATGCCGTCCCGGGATATTGCTCCGTCCTCCTGGTTTTTGATCCCCTTGCCACCACAACAGACCATGTACAGGTAATCATCGATGCTCTGTTCGAAGATCTGGATCAATTTGAACTCCCCGAGCCTTCCAGCATGGAAATTCCGGTGGTCTACGGAGGGGAATACGGCCCGGACCTTGGGTGGGTGGCAAAATACCACAAAACCACCCCTGAAGAGGTCATTTTGCGGCACACCAAAACCGAGTACCAAGTCTACATGATCGGTTTCACTCCGGGGTTTCCCTACATGGGGGAACTGCCCGAAACCCTTGAGACCCCCCGAAAAAAAACGCCCCGCACCGCGGTACCCCGGGGGTCCGTGGGACTGGCCCTGAAACAGACCGGCATATACCCGGCCCGAAGCCCCGGAGGGTGGCAGATTATCGGGCGCACCCCACTTACGTTATTTGACCCGTTAAAAAATCCCCCCTCCCTTCTTGAAATGGGAGACCGGGTCCGATTCTTCAGCATATCCCAGGAGGAAATGAACCATTGGCCAAGGTAAAAGTCCTGGAAATCACCTCTTCCGGACCCCTGACCACCCTTCAGGATCGGGGCCGTTTCGGGTTCGGGCAATACGGTGTCGCTCCGAGCGGGGCGGTGGATGCATTTTCCTTGAGGGTGGGTAACCTTCTGGTGGGCAATGGGGAAAATGAAGCGGGCCTTGAATTGACTTTTGTCGGGCCCGCCGTTACCGCCCTGTACAGAATTGTCGTCGCCGTCACGGGCGCCGACCTTCAACCCCGGATCAACGGAATTCAGATCCCCATGTGGCGTGCCGTGGTGATGGAGAAAGGGGACCGCCTTGCCTTTAAAGGAATCCGTACCGGCTTGAGGGCGTATCTGACTGTAGGCGGCGGCATCCGGTCGCCGCGGGTACTGGGCAGCAGATCCACCAACCTGGGCGCCCGTTTCGGAGGGCTTTCGGGCAGACCGCTCATGGTAGGCGACATCCTATCCGCCCACGACCCCCAGGGGCACTTGGTAGCAGGGGGGACCGCCCTGCC
>JAERTK010000178.1 GCA_016844935.1 Desulfobacteraceae bacterium
TTGAAGCGGGGCTCCTCACCTGCCAGGCGGTGATCATCTGGGCCAACCGTTATGCCCAAAAAGCGGATGAACTGGCGCAACAGACTGAAAACCCGGAAGAAAAGAAGAAATGGACCGACATGGCCGCCATCTGCCGCCACGTGCCGGAACACCCGGCCCGCTCTTTTCGGGAGGCCCTGCAATGCCAGTGGTGGCTCCAGGTCTGGACCCGCATCGAGCTCAACATCGGCGGCAATGTGGGAAACGGCCGCATGGACCAGTACCTGTACCCCTATTACAAAGCCGACCGGGAGGCGGGGCGCATCACCGATGATCAGGTGCTCGATCTCATCCGCATGCTCAATCTCAAGATGTATCAGTATATCTTCATGCCCCTGGCGGGCCATATTGCCGGGTCCACCTCCGGGTTCGCCCATTTCGAATGTGTCACCCTGGGGGGCCAGACCCCGGACGGCCGGGATGCCACCAATGAACTGACCTATCTGTTTCTGAAATCCAAACGGGGGGTGGCCCTCACCATGCCGGACCTGGCGGTGCGGATTCATTCCAACACCCCGGACCGGCTTTTCCATGAAATTGCCGAAACCATTAAGGAGGGACAGGGGTACCCCAAACTTTTAAACGACGACATCGTCATTCCCATGTACCTGGCCAAGGGGGTCCCCCTTCACCTGGCCAACGACTGGGCCGTGAACGGCTGTATGGAGTGCCGTCAAATCAAAGCGGAAGTCTACAACTGCGGCAGCGCCTACAACAACCAGGTCATTTCCCTGGAGATGGCCCTGAATGACGGGAGAATTCGAAGGATCGGGGATTGTGTGGGACTCAAAACGGGGGATCCCCGAGGGTTCGAGGATTTTGAAGCGCTCTGGGATGCCTGGACCCGTCAGATGCGCTATCATCTGAAAATGGTTTTTGACCGGAACATGCTCTATGAGGGGTTCCGGTCACGGCATATTGCATCGCCCCTATCCAGCATCGTCAATGAGCCCTTCATGCGGGAGATGAGAGACGCCATGGAAAGCGGCGTGGGATTTGAAGGCCGGGATTTCGTGAGTCTGGTGAACATCGACATGATCGGGACGGGCACCCTGTGCGATTCCCTGACGGCCATTAAAAAAAGGGTCTTTGACGAAAAACGCTTTACCATGGCCGAACTTCTGGAGGCCCTTGAGACGAACTGGGAAGGAAAAGAGCGAATCCGCCGGTTTTGCATCAGCGCTCCCAAATGGGGCAACAACGATTCCGAGGCCGACCGGATGATGGTGCGCATCAACCGGTTCATGGTGGAAGAGATCGGAAAGCTTCAAAATCCCAACAATGTGGCGGGCCGCAACTGGGAAATGCGGGTGCTGCCGGTCACCACCCACATCGTGCTGGGGCAGGCCACGGGGGCCACCCCCAACGGCAGGTATGCCGGAGAACCCCTCTCCGAAGGGGCCGGTCCTCAGCAGGGATTTGACACCATGGGACCCACGGCGCTCCTTAATTCCGTGAGCAAGTTTGCGCCGCGGGATTCCAAGCACTGGTGCTCGCCGCTCCTTAACATCAAGCTTTCCCCCGGCCCCCTACAAGGAACAACGGGAACCCAAAAGCTGGTGTCCCTCATCCGCGGGTGGTATAATCTAAAAATCTGGCATATTCAGATGAACTGCATTTCCGCCGAGACAATGCGGGCGGCCCAGGAAGATCCGGAAAAATACCGGAACCTCATTGTTCGAGTGGCCGGATACTCAGCCTTTTTTTCGGAGCTGGACAGGGCCACCCAGGATGAGATCATCGCCCGCACCGAATATACCATGTAAAAAGCGCAGTTGTCAGTTTTCAGTTGTCGGGAAACAAAAGACATTCCAGCCATGCCCAAAGTAGAGGAGAGCGGATCATGGGTTCAAAAGCAAAGCGCATTGCCGTAAACGTGGGGGAAGGGTATGTGCCGGGCCTGAACGCGGTATTTGCCGGTGTGGTTCGGGCCGCCTTTGAACTGGGCTGGGAGGTGGTGGGCATTCGCGACGGATTTGACGGATTGCTTTTCCCGGATCAATATGAAGCAGGCCTTGTTCCACTGTCTCTCCAAAACATTGAGATCCCGGCCACCCTTTCAAGGGGTATCCTGGGTACGACGCACCCCATGAATCCTTTCCGGGTCCGGGTAGTGGATGGGGACAATCAAATTGAGGAAAAAGACCTGAGCCATGGGCTGCTTCAAAAGATAGAAGCGGAAGATATTGACGGCGTCATTTCCATAATCGGCCCCAACGAATTGGGCATGGCCTGGAAACTGGCCAAAAAAGGGCTTCCCCTGGTATGTGTTCCCAAGGCCATTGAAAATGATGTGGCGGGAACCACCCTCTCTTTCGGGTTCAACAGTGCCCTTGCCTATGTGGTGGAAACCCTTGAACGGGCGCGAACCGCGGCCGAGACCCTTGGTCGAATCGCCGTGGTGGAGGTGCTGGGAACCCACGCCGGCTGGCTGGCCCTCCAAGGGGGCATGGCGCTTCTTGCTGAAGCCATCCTGATTCCGGAAATTCCTTACGACGTTGATTCCTTGGCAACAGGTCTCCGGGAAAAAATCGACCGGGGCCGGCCCGTGTCATTGGTGGTGGTGGCGGAAGGGGCCTTTCCCGCAAACAATGAACCCCGCCTGTTGGATGAGGGGACGCACACGGTGAATCGTTCAGGTCTTGTGGCCGAAAACATATCCCTTGAATTGCAAAGGCGATTGATTCGGGAGATCTTTCCCCTGGTTTTGGGCCAACTGATTCGGGGCGGAAACCCCACGGCCGTGGATCGCCAACTGGGTGTGGGGTATGGGGCGGCCGCGGTTCGCGCCCTCAACGAAGGGCAAACCGGCGTTATGACGGCTTTCCAGCCTCCCGACCTGACTTTCATCCCCTTGGCTGATGCGGTCAACCGGTTCAGGACGGTCCCTTTGGAAAGCGAATTCGTCCAGGTGGCCCGCTCTTTGGGCATATCCCTGGGAGATTAGGGCCCCATCATGGAAGGATTTGGATTCATGGATGCAAACCATCCAACCGGCATGGTTTTAAACATTCAACATTACAGTCTCCACGACGGGCCCGGCATCCGCACCACGGTTTTTCTGAAAGGCTGTTCCCTTCGCTGCAAATGGTGCTGCAACCCGGAGAGCATCCACCCCCAAGCGGAATTGGCCTTTAATCCCCACAAATGCATCGGCAAAGAAGCCTGCGGTGCCTGTATGGCGGTCTGCCCCGAATCCGCCCCCTTCACCGTGGCGCCGGGTGATCGGATACATATCAACTGGGATCTCTGTACCAACTGCGGCCGCTGCATAGATGTCTGCCCGTCCACGGCCCTTTATCTTTTCGGAAAAGAGATGACCGTGGAACAGGTGCTGGAGGAGGTGGAACAGGACAGCGCCTTTTATCGGGAAAGTGGTGGCGGCATATCGCTCAGTGGCGGCGATTGTCTGTGCCAGCCCCGGTTTTCGGCGGCCCTCCTTCAAGAGGCCCATGCCCGGGGACTCAACACCGCCATGGAGACCGCCTCCAATGTTCCCTGGAAGGCCATGGAAATGGTCCTGCCGCATGTGGACACCCTCTTCCACGACCTTAAAATCATGGATCCCGCCCGGCATAAGAAATGGACGGGAGTGGACAACAGCCGAATTCTCGCGAATCTAAAAAGGGCCTATACAACCTTCAAAAACAAACGCTTTCTGGCCCGAAGCCCCATCATTCCGGGTGTCAACGATACGGAGGAACACGTACGTTCGGTGCTGGCATTTATTCTTCCCCATGAAAACGTGGCTGACTATGAACTATTGCCTTACCACCGGCTGGGGGAACCCAAGTACGGTTTCTTAGGGAAAATCTATCAACTGAACGATTTTAAGCCGCCGACGGAAGAAAGCATGGAAAGACTTCAGGGCATTGTGAAACGTGCCTTCAGGCAACGGAACAAGGGAAAATAGAGGAGGACGTCATCATGCAGGTTGAAAATATTAAACGGGTAGCGGTGGTGGGAATGGGCATCATGGGGCCGGATATCGCCCTGACATGCGCATTCAGAGGTTACGGGGTTGCGGCACTGGATACTAAGCAGAGAAGTCTTGAAAGGGCCCAAAAACGGCTTGAAGACAATATCCGTCTCGGTTTACAACAAGGGTTGCTTGACCCGGAAAAGGCAGATGATGTGAGATCCCGTATTCATTTCACCCTGGATTGGGAAGAGGCATTGGCGCCGGCCCAATATGTTACCGAGGCAGTACCCGAAAACCTGGAGATCAAGCGGGACGTTTTCAGGCGGTGCGGCGAACTTTGCGGCAAAGAAGTCGTCGTAACCTCCAACACCAGCTCCATGAGTATTGATGAGATTTCCGCCAAAATGCGATTTCCCGAGAGGGCCGTTGTGACCCACTGGTTTATTCCGGCCCATCTCATGCCGGTGGTGGA
>JAERTK010000179.1 GCA_016844935.1 Desulfobacteraceae bacterium
GCTAAGCCGCTTCTGGGGGCCTGTTGAGCTTTACGGGCAGGTTCAGTTCCAGAGCGGTGAAGCTCCACTGGACTATGAATCTTACACCCGGCAGGTGGTGCAATGCGGATTTTCCTGGTATTTCTAATACTATTGTTTTTGGGCTTCCCGGAATCAAATTCCGTTGCCGAAGAACTGTTCCTGATGCGCGTTGTGTCCGTGGACCAGGAATCCGGGAAAATATCCGCAGAAGTGATTGACGGTCCGGATCTATCAACAAACGGCACAGGAGACCCTGTCCGCAAACCGGGGGTGATCACGGTTTTGACGGGATCAGGTCGTTTACCGAAACAACTGCATCCAGGTTCAGTCGTTAGGGTTTGGGGAGAGTTCTCAGGAGAAACCGGGACCTTTGCCGCCAGGAAACTGTTTCCGGGAAAGACTGCGGGCCGCAAAACAGATCCCACAGGTGTGCACAGGCGGCTGGGGAAAGGCCGTGGTTTCGGAGGCAAGGGAGGAGGTGGACACGGCCATGGAAGAAAATAAACGCAAATTACCACTATGGGTCAGCAACCTTCTTCTTTTTGCGCTTCTTTCTTTTGCGGCCGTCGGATATTTTTTCTGGCAGATTCACCGGGCCGAACAGGAGTTTTTCGACCATGTTCGGGTGAATGTGAAACAGGTGGCGGATGTCATTGAATTGAGCGCCCGCGGGGCAGTCGTTTCCCAACAGGTGGCGGAGGAGCTCCTGGAGGCCCTTCTGGGAAATACGGCTCGTTTTGTAGACTATCTTGACAGTATTGAGCCCTTTTCGTCCGAAGAACTCTCCGCCTTTGCCAAGGAGTCGGGCCTTGTGGGCATCCGAATATTCGGGGATGAGGACAGATATGCTGAAGGCCCTCCCAGGTGGTCTCAAGACATGACATTTAACTGCACGGCAAAGGCGAACCTGGAACATCGGGCAAAGCAAAGCCTGTACCTCTTTTCATGGCCCCGGAAGGACGCTCCCGGATGTGTGGTGTTAGGGATAGAGGATAAGAAGATTGCATCCCTGGAAGAGCAACTGGGCCTGGAAAATGTCATTAAAACCGTATCAGAGCTTCCAAGGATTCGTTATGTAAAACTTGAGCATCCTTCAGCCGGAGATGGAAACCGGGAAACCCGTCCCGCTGTGGCCATTATGCAAGTCGGCGATGCTCAAGTGGCGGAAACCCGACTACCCTTCGGCGGCAAAACGCTGGTTGTGGGAATGGACACGGGGTATCTGGCCTCGGCAGTTCACCGTCTGTGGCGGGACTTTTTTGTTTTCGGCGCTGCCTTCGCGGTTTTAGGAATATTTCTCTCTTTCATTCTTTATCGCCAGCAAATGTCCCATCTTTCACAGGTCAAATCCTTTGAGAGGCAAATATCTAAAGAACGGGAAGATGCATCCTTGGGCCGGGCAGCAGCGGGAATTGCCCACGAAATCCGGAACCCGTTAAACGCCCTCGGCATGGGTCTTCAGAGGCTTCAATTAGAGGGGGATGAACTGAGAGATGAACACCGGCGCCTTGTGGGTCTCATGATGGACGCGATCCATCGCGCAAACCGCAGTGTCAGTGGTTTGTTGAATTACGCACGTCCGCAGATGCCCAACCGAAAGTTCATACGGTTGGATACCTTGGTGAAAAAAACCTTGTCCCTTTACTTACATCGTTGCGAAGAGCTGCATATTAAGATAACTCAGAGCATTGATTTCAAAGAAACCATATCAGCAGACCCTGAACTCTTGGGCCAGGTAATAGAAAACCTTCTAAGAAATGCCATCGAGGCTCAACCCGAAGGGGGGTTCCTTCATTTGAACGTGGGTCGGAAAGAACGGGAGGTTTACCTCAAAGTCGAAAATGGAGGTTCCACTCTGTCGGCCGAAGAGACGGATCGCATTTTTGAACCCTATTTTACGACCAAGGCTGAAGGAACCGGTCTCGGGTTGACCATATCACAGCGGATTATCCAGGCTCACGAGGGGCGTTTGGAGGTCCACAGGCTGGAGGCTGGAATATTGGAAATAGCGGTTTACCTGCCCCTGACCGAAGATACTTGAAATTTAAAAAAAAAGAATATCGAATATCGAACAAGGAATGTCGAAGTGAGAACCCAATCAATGAAAGGTTGCTGTTCACATGAAAATTCTGATTGCAGATGATGATGCCCTCCAGAGAGAACTCCTCAAAGGGTTTTTGGAAAACCAGGGTTATGAAACATTAACGGCTTCGGACGGTTTTGAGGCATTGGCCCTATTTGAGCGAGAGCCTGTTCAGTTGGTTCTGCTGGACCAGAAGATGCCCGGATTAACAGGGGAAGAAGCCTTAAAAAAAATGAAGGCCATGAATCCCATGGTGCACGCGATCATGATCACGGCTTATGGCGATCTGAGCACAGCAGTGACCGTACTGAAATTGGGCGCGGGGGATTTCCTGGAAAAGCCGGTGGATCTCTCCTTGCTCCTTGAGAAAATCCAGCAGATAGAACAGGGAATGGCTGTTGATGAAGATGTGGCAGTTGTTGAAAAAGCCGTGGAAGAAGGTCCTCTGCCTTTGAAAATGATCGCCGAAAGTCCGGAAATGAAAAATGTCATTTCCTTTATCCGGCGGGTGGCGGAGAGTCCGTGGCCGGTCCTTGTTTTCGGTGAAACGGGGACGGGCAAGGAGCTTGCGGCCCACCTCATTCACCTGTTAAGTCCGAGAGATGCTTCCCTGTTCATAGAGGTGAACTGTGCGGCAATACCGGAAAATCTCTTCGAGAGTGAACTTTTCGGCCACGTAAAGGGCGCATTTACGGGCGCATTAAAAAACCGTCGCGGCAGATTTGAGCTTGCAAGCGGCGGAACCCTGCTGTTGGACGAAATCGGAGAAATGCCGTTGGTTCTGCAGCCCAAACTGCTCCGTGCTTTACAAGATGGGAAAATCACTCGCGTGGGCGGTGAAGAGGATATTCGTGTGGATGTCCGTTTGGTGACCTCTACGAACCGGGACCTCAAACAAATGGTTGAAACAGGCCGGTTTCGCGAGGACTTATATTACCGCATCAAAGTCTTTGAGATTGAGATTCCACCGTTGCGTCGTCGTCGTGAAGACATCCCTCCCCTGGTGAATTTCTTTTTAGACCGCTATGCCCCGACCGGTCTGCGGTTTACCCCCGAGGCTCTGGATATGCTCATAAAGTACCCTTTCCCGGGGAATGTTCGGGAGTTGGAACACATTGTGCAGCGCACCGCGACCCTGGTAAGAGGCGGGATAATCCGTCCTTCAGATCTTCCCGGGGAGATACGCCATCACAGTACAGCAACCCAAGGCACACTTGCCCAAAGTTTGGAGGCGGTGGAACGGGAAATGATCGTATCCGCTCTGGAGAGGACTGACTGGGTGCAGACTAAAGCTGCTGAACTTCTTGGAATCAGTGAACGTGTACTACGATACAAGATGAAAAAGGGGGGTGTTCATAAAGGTGCGTGATATTCGAGCGATCCCTTCAAAGCCCTTGTCAAATCCCTTTTGGTCTGACCCGAGCAGTGGCTTTGGCCTGAAGAGGGTCATCGGGCCAGTAGTGCTTGGGGTAGCGACCTTTAAGTTCTTTTTTCACCTCTATGTAACCTCTCTCCCAGAAACCGGCCAGATCCCCGGTGATCTGAACCGGGCGGCCAGCCGGCGAAAGAAGATGAATCAACAAGGGTTGACGTCCGCCGGCCACGGTTGGGGTTTTCGAAAGACCGAACATCTCCTGCAGGCGGACGGCCAGTACCGGTACAAAACTGCCATAGTCGATGGGAATCCGTGAACCGCTGGGTACCACCAGGTGAGTGGGCGCCAGCGCATCGAGGGCTTTTTGCTGGCGGTAGGAGAGAATGCTGAAAAGGACCCCCTTGAGATCTACCCGGGCCAGGTCGCTCAGCCGATCCATATTGGCAAGGTAAGGGGCGAGCCATTGGCCTAAGGTTGATTCAAGCCCCTCGTCGGAAACATCCGGCCAGGTGTTGTCGTCTTTCAATAAACGCTGCACAAAACAGACTCGCTCCTGCCATCTGCGGAGGTGCTTACGCCATGGCAGACACCCGATCCCCTTTTCTTTGATGCCTTCCAGGAAAACCTTCAGCATCTTTTCGGAATCCGGCGCGGACAAAGGTTCACTGCGCAGGGTGATGGCCCCCAGTTTCAGGTGGCGCTCTGATTTCACCCGGTCCCCTTTCGTGTCCCAACTGACAGATTCCGACCACTTCAGCTGGCCTCGAAACTGTGTCAAGAGGGTGTTCAAACCATAAGACGCGGCTTTATAAATCCTGGCTTCACGGCCTTTTCCATCCACCTCCGCCGCCACCAGAAATGGTTCACCGCCAAGGGGTGAGGTTTCATCCAGGAAAGCCCCGCGGCCGCTGCTCAACAGGAATTTGCCCTTAAGGCCTGATCGAAGTTGCGCAATCCGATCCGGATAGGCCCAAGCCAGCAACCGCCCCAGATCATCCGTTCCGCCGTTTTCCATCTTTATGCCGAGACGTCGGCGCAAGTGCTCCGAAACGCGCTTGGCATGGACCACGGCCCCTTTATCCACAGTAGCCCCCGGAATGGCCCCCGGAATGGCAAGGGGCCGGTTTTTCCGCACAGCACGAATAAGATCCACCCGAAGCCCAACGTCCGGATCCTGCCGACCCGGCTCAAACCGCACCACATCCCGTTCTCCAAGCAGGGCCGCCACATCACAGGCAACGGCCCCCTCCCCTATTGACTTGGCTGAAATAAGCATATGCCCTAGCCTCGGGTGAACCGGCAGATCCGCCACCCGTCGGCCATGTGGGGTTATATTGCCGTCGTTATCTAAAATATTTAAATCCTTGAGCAAAGCACGTGCCCCTTCAAATGACCCCCCAGGCGGCAAATCAAGCCAGCGAAGTGTCCCAGGGTCATCCACACCCCAGAAGGCCAGTTCCAGGGCCAGACCTGCCAGATCCGCCTCCAGAATTTCAGACCGATGTGCCGCGGTAAGGGTTGGGTGCATCTGTTGAGACCACAGGCGCAGGCAGAAACCGGGAGCGGTACGTCCGGCTCGGCCTCGACGTTGATCGGCCGACGCGCGGGATACGGGAACCGTCACCAGCCGCGTGAGTCCGCTTCGAGGGTCAAAACGCGGGGTCCGCAACAGGCCGCTGTCCACGACGATCCGAATGCCTTGAATGGTCAAACTGGTTTCGGCAATGGACGTGGCCAGCACAATCTTTCGTAGACCCTCAGGCGGCGGCAAAATGGCCTGGTCCTGTTCCTTTCGACTCAAATTGCCGAAGAGCGGTGCAATGATCCATTTTGACCCCAGCCGGGCCCCTTTCAGAAGCCGCGCGATCTTCCGGATCTCACCCGCTCCGGGCAGAAAGACCAGGATGCTGCCCATCTCCTCACGCACTGCGGAGAGCACCGCCCGAAAAACCGCATCTTCGGACCAGGCTGGCGTGTGAGGGCCCACATATCGGGTTTTCACGGGAAACAGCCGCCCGGGACACGAAATCACCGGCGCATGGTTCATCATGGCAGCCACGGGACTTGTTTCAATGGTGGCGGACATGACCATAAGCCTTAAATTGGGGTTGAGCACCCCCTGCATGTCCAGACACAGGGCCAAGCCCAGATCCGCATCCAGACTGCGTTCATGAAATTCATCAAAGATGACCAACCCCACCTCTTGGAGGGATGGATCTCTTTGCAGCATCCGGGTGAGCACCCCTTCGGTCACCACTTCGATGCGGGTTTTAGTGCTCACACGGCTGTCCATTCGCACCCGGTACCCCACCCGCTGTCCCACAGTTTCGTTTAACAGATGGCTCATGCGCATGGCCGCGGCCCGCGCCGCCAGCCGCCGGGGGGCCAACACTAATATTTTTTTACCGCTCAGCCATGGCGCATTCCGCAATGCAAGGGGAATACACGTGGTCTTGCCAGCACCCGGCAGCGCCTCAAGCACCACATTAGGGTTTTCGGCAAGCACCCGCCTCAAATCATCCAGAACCGCATCCACGGGCAGACCAAAAGGCTTCATGCGTAGGGCTCGCTTATCTTTTCCAGAAAGACGGGAAGAAAATGACCAGGGCCGAAAACATTTCCAGGCGGCCCACCATCATGTTCCAGGCAAGAAACCATTTGCCCGCATCGGAAACATGGGCATAGTTTTCCGATGCGCCAATAGCGCCGAACCCCGGACCGATGTTCATAAGGGAGGCGATGACGGAACTGAAGCCCGTCACATAGTCCATGTCATCCAGTAAAACCATGACACATCCGCCCATGAGCACCATGAAAATATTAACGATGAAATAACAGACCGAAAGATCGATGATGGTGTTATCCACGGGCCGCTGGTTCAGACGGATACTCATGACCGACATGGGCTGAATAAATATTTTTCGAATGGCCACATAGATGTATTTGAAGATGACCACGTAATGGACTACCTTTATGCCGCTGGTGGTGGACCCGGCGCAGGCCCCGATAAAACAGACCACGAAAAGGAACATCTGAGCTGCCTGGGGCCACAGTTCGTAGTCGGCGGTGGTAAAACCCGTAGTGGTCAAAAAAGAGGTGACCTGAAACGTTCCGAACTGTATGGATTCCATGAGGGTGGGATAGGTATTTTCCTTCCAGAGAATCCATGAGACCATCCCGCATAAAAAGAGCAGAAACCCCACATACCAGCGGAACTCCGTGTTGATTTTGAGCGCCCGCCAGTCCCCGTGCAATACCTGGTAAAACAGTACAAAGGTGACCCCGCCCAGGAACATGAAGGCGATAACGATCCAATCAATGGATGGGCTGCTGTAATGCCCGATGCTCGCATTCCAAACGGAATAACCGGATGTGGAAACCGTGCCGAAGGCGGTGCACATGGAATCAAAAAGGCCCATGCCCGCCACGCTAAGCAGAAAAATTTCCAACACGTTCAGGCCTAAGTATATGCCCCACAGCCAGATCATGCTATCCCGGTTCCGGGCTTTAAACCGCTCTTTGGTGATGATCTGCCCGGGCGAGGATTCAGCCCGAAAGATACGGAGCCCTCCCACACCATGGGGCAGAAAGATGAGGGTCAGGGTCAGGAACCCCATCCCCCCCAGCAAGTGGGTTTCACTTCGCCAGAACAAGAGGCCGTGTGGAAGCGTTTCAATATCCGTCAAAATGGTGGCACCGGTGGTGGTGTACCCGGACATCATTTCAAAAAAAGCGTCCGTAAAGGACGGGATGGATCCGTGAATCATGAAGGGCAGTGCGGAGAGTGCAGAGACCAGCACCCACCCGAAAACAGCCAACGCAATACCGTCTTTGATGCCCAGCTCGTACTCTTTTCTGAAAAACCACCAGAGCGGCAGACCCAATCCGGCTGTGATAATTCCGGAGGCCAGAATGGCGTTGAAGTCCCCTTCCCTGTAATACATGGAGCACATCAAGGGTAACAACATGGACCCGCCGGTCACCAGCAGAAGTGTCCCAAGGACCCGTGCGATGGATGAATAATGCATAAAAAAGTTTTCGGTTGTCAGTTTTCAGTTGTCAGTTGATAATTTGAGAGCTTTATCATGGAACCGGATTCTTTATCAAGAGGCTGTTTCTGTCAATCAATATTCGGTACAGACGGGTCTTACCCGGTTTCCAGCTGGGTCTCGAAACATAAATTTTGGCTTGTGGCGCAGACCGATATGGGTTAATCATGGGGTTATGATGGAGCGATATACGGAACATATAAAAAACGAAACCTTTGATGCCATTGTCATCGGCGGCGGTATCACCGGGGCCGCCATTGCCTACGAGGCGGCTTCAAGGGGGTTGTCCGTGGCGTTGTTTGAAAAGGGGGATTTCGCTGAAGCCACCTCCGCCGCCTCCTCAAAGCTGATTCATGGGGGGCTCAGGTATCTGTCCAACATGGAATATGGCCTTGTGCGGGAATCGCTCCGGGAACGAAAAACCTTTGCCAACATCGCTCCCAATTTCGTGTATCCGATCCCGACCCTGTTCCCCCATTATCGATCATCGGTCAAGAGCAACAAATGGCTCACGAAAATCGGCTTGACAATCTATGATGTTCTGGCCGTGGGGAAAAGCAATACCTGGGACAGTTCCAAGAAGATCCCTCCTTACAAAGCCGTATCCGCTAAAGAAGCCCTTCGCTTTCAGTCGGTCATCAGAAAAAAAGGGTTGACCGGAGCGTCTATTTTTTATGACTGTATCAGCATCTGCCCCGAGCGCTTGGCGCTGTCATTTATCAAATCCGCGGTTCATTACAGGGCCAAAGCCGCCAACTACACCCGTGTTGAAGCATTTCTCTTAGATGAGAACAGGCAAAGGGTATGCGGTGTTCGGGTTCGGGATCTCATAAACGATACAAAATTTGAAGTGCAGGCCCGAATTACCCTCAACTGTACCGGTCCCTGGGCCGACAGCATGCTTTTTCAGTTGATGAAGGAAAAAAATGTGCGGCGCCTCACGCGGTCTGAAGGGATCCATATCATCACCAAGCAGATCACGGGGGACGACTTCATCGTTAGCGCCGTAACACCCGCCGGCAGGCACTGTTTTCTAATCCCCTGGCGTGGCCATACCCTGATTGGCACCACTGACAAACCCTACCTGGGCCATCCCGATGATTACCGGGTCACGCGCGAGAGCATTGAGGCGTTGATTCAGGAAGTCAATGGATCCTTTGAGGGGTTATCGTTAAGGTGCAGTGATGTCCTTTACTGCTACGGTGGCCTCCGACCGTTGGTGGAAACCCACAGCAAGGGGACCTACAGGTCCTCAAGAAGATATGAAATCCATGACAGTGCCGTTGACGGGATCAACGGTCTTTTGACAGTGGAAGGGGGGAAATGGACCACCAGCCGAGGTCTTGCTGAAAAAACTGTTGACCGTTTAGAGGAAAAACTCGGGATTTCCATTGCCCCTTCCGTATCCGCAAAACAATACCTCAAGGGCTCTGAAATTCGGGATATGGACATCTTCATGGGCCGCATCAGGGATGGAAATCGGGATTTTCACGGGAACACCGTGGATTTTCTGGGGAGACTTTACGGTACCGACCATGAAAAAGTATTGGGCCTGGCCAGAAAGGATAATATCTTGGCCCGGCGACTCAATGACGATGGCGAACTCCTGGCCCAAGTGGTTTTTGGGCTGCGTTACGAAATGGCACGTACGTTAAAAGATATTGTAGTACGCCGCACCGGCATCGCAACCCTGGGGAATCCCGGCAGAGCCATATTGCTTCAGGTTGCCGAGGTCATGGCCCGGGAGCTGAATTGGGATCAGAAAAAGATTTTTGAAGAGGTGGAAAGCACTTTGGCGTTCTTACGGGTTCCATCTGAATAGTCCAAGCTAAGGAGTCTTGAAATGTTCAAAGGCAAAGGGGTCCGTCCTGACTGGTCTGAAACCCCTCCCCCCAAAAAGAGCTATCGATCCATTTTCAAGTATGGCGATCCCAGAAAATTCAAGCATCCAAACCATCAATGGGTCACCATGCTGCGAGATGAATTGGGCATGAAGGATCAGGACTTCAGGAGCAAATCGCACGAGGGCCGTAATCCTGTTGACTTAAAGCGCGGCTTAACGTTGTCACCGGAACATATTGACATTCTTGGCAACATAGTGGGTTCCGATAACGTTACAACAGATCTTTACCAACGGGTAAAATACGCCTACGGAAAAACCACGGAAGAAATGATGGAACTGGCGCGAGGCCATGTCCGTGAAATCTCCGATGTGGTGCTCCATCCCCGGAAAAAGGAGGATGTTCGTGGAATTGTTAAATACTGTAACACCGCGCATATCCCTATCTACGTGTTTTCAGGGGGTTCATCGGTTACCCTGGGCCTCAGGCCGGTTGAACCCGGGATCACCCTGGTTCTCGCAACCCATATGAACCGGTTGCTGGAATTGAACGAAATCAACCAGACGGCAAAGGTTCAGCCGGGAATGATGGGGCCGGCCTATGAAACGACCCTGAACCGGGCACCGGAACGGATCATGGCCAGAAGGCGTTATACCTGCGGCCATTTCCCCCAGTCTTTCGAACACTCCACGGTGGGGGGTTGGGTGGTGACCCTCGGGTCCGGACAAGCCTCCACGTATTACGGGGATGCGGCGGATATGGTCGTCAGCCAGGAGTACGTTACCCCTTCGGGCAGCTTCAGGACCTTGGACTACCCCGCCGCTGCCACCGGACCGAAAGTAAACGACATCATGAAAGGTTCCGAAGGAACTTTCGGGGTTCTGGTGGAAGTCACCATGAAGGTGTTTAGATATCACCCGGAAAACAGACGGTATTTCAGCTTTATGTTTCCCACCTGGCACCGGGCGGTTAATTCGGCCCGGGAAATGGCCCAGGGGGAATTCGGACGGCCTGCCGTATATCGGATTTCAGACCCGGAAGAGACGGACCGGGGTCTCAAGCTTTATGGCATTCCAAGGCCGGTGGACATGTTCCTCAAAAAACGCGGTTTCAAACCCATGCAGCGGTGTCTCTGCCTCGGCACCGTTGAAGGGGACCGGGATTACACCCGGATGGTGAAACGCAAAATCCGGACGGTTTCTAAAACTCGCGGTGCCGTTTATCTGGGAGGGTACGGGGCCCGAAAGTGGGAGAAAACCCGATATACGGAGCCCTACATGCGGGAAGACTTGAATGACTACGGCATTACCATCGACACCCTGGAGACATCCGTACCCTGGGATCGACTTCACGACCTCCACCAGGGGGTGAGGCGCCACATCAAAGGGCGACCCCGGACCATCTGCATGACCCATGCATCCCATTTTTACCCAACCGGCACCAACCTCTATTTTATCTTTATGGGCCGGTTTGAAGATGTGGATGAATATGGACAATTCCATTCAGGCATCGTCGACCAGATTCAGGAACACGGAGGTTCCCTGAGCCACCATCACGGTGTGGGCCGCATGATGGCGCCCTGGATGGCGGCCTATCTGGGGAAAGAACAGATGGCGGTGCTAAAGGCTTTGAAAAAACATTTTGACCCCAACCACATCATGAACCCCGGCGGTCAACTGGGATTGGACCTGAGGTCAGAACAGACGAGGCACCCATGACCGGATCTTTAGAAAACAGGGACTGGCTCCTGGTGTTTGACGTGGGGACCCAGTCTGTCCGTGCGGCTGTGATAGATCTCAATGGCCATATTCTCAAATTAATCAAAACCCCCATTGACCCCTATTTTTCCCGCCAGCCGGGGTGGGCGGAACAGGAACCGGACTACTATTGGCAAAACCTGGTGGCCACAGCGCAAAAGCTCCTGGGATCACATGAAGTTCAGGTGGAACGGATTGCAGGGGTCAGCCTCACATGCCAGCGAACCACCATGGTTAATCTGGATAAAAAGGGAAATCCTCTGAGGCCCGCCATATTATGGCTCGATCAACGGAAAGCAGATGATACATACCGGATCTCCCCATTGATCCGGTGGGGTCTTAAGACCATTGGGCAGCATCACCTGGTTGAAAAAGCGGTCCAGGAGTGTAAAAGCAACTGGATCCAGGACCATGAACCGGAGATATGGGAAAAAACAGAAAAATTCCTGTTTCTATCCGGCTTCATGACCCACCGGCTCACAGGTGAATACCGGGATTCAGCCGGCAACATGGTGGGTTATCTCCCGTTTAATTTTAAACGTCAGACCTGGTCCAAAGCCCGTGACATGAGGTGGAAGTTTTTTGAGATGGACCCGTCCATCCTGCCCCGATTGGTCAAACCGGGGGATGTTCTGGGGCATGTGACCCCCGAGGCATCCCAGAAAACAGGCATCCCGGAAGGTCTTCCCATGATTGCCGCCGGAACGGACAAGGCCTGCGAAGTGCTGGGAGCCGCCTGCCTCTCCCCTGATACGGCGTGCCTCAGTTACGGCACCACGGCCACGGTGAATACGGCCAATGAAAAATACGTCCAGATCCGGCCTTTCGCCCCCGCCTACCCCAGTGCCGTCCCGGATGCATACAACACGGAAGTGATGGTCTATAGAGGATTCTGGCTGGTGAGCTGGTTTAAGGAACAGTTCGGATTGCGGGAAATGCAGATGGCCTCAAAACGGAATATGGCGCCTGAGGCCCTCTTCGATGAGCTGATTGAGAATATTCCACCCGGTTCCATGGGATTGATGCTCCAGCCCTACTGGTCTCCCGGTATGAACACGGATGCGGATGCCAAAGGGGCCATTATCGGATTTGGCGATGTGCACACCCGCGCCCACATCTACCGTTCCATTCTTGAGGGCCTGGGGTTTGCCTTAAAAGACGGCATGCTGGCCCTTCAGAAAAAGAACAGGGTGAAAATTGAATGTCTAAGGGTGTCCGGGGGCGGTTCCCAGAGTGATGCGGCCATGCAGATTACGGCGGATATATTTGACCTGCCCGCCCAGCGACCCCATACCTATGAAACATCCGCCCTGGGGGCGGCCATCGATGCGGCCGTGGGATTGAAACTGCATGCAGATTTCCCCTCCGCCGTCCGGGAAATGGTGCGGATCACCGATGTTTTCGAACCGATCCCGAAAAACAGAGACTTGTACCGCGAGCTTTTTGAACGGGTGTATCTGAAAATGTATGGCCGTTTGAAACCCATCTACAATGAAATCCGTGCCATCACCGGATACCCGGCTCTTTAAAAGGATACTTTTGAACAAACGGCGGAACCATCAGAAATATTCCAGTTATGATTCCTCCACCGGTTCACAAACCAGAACGTTTCTTTCGTCCAGCTGGAATGTGCATTTTTCTTTCAGTATTCTTTTGAGACCTTTTCTTGCCCGGTGGAGCCGGACCTTGGCGTTCTCCTTTGAAATATTGAGAATCTCACCGATTTCTGCATGACTGAAACCCATGAAGTCATAAAGAATCAGCACAATCCGCTGTGGTTCGGGGAGAAGGTTCATCTGCTCCTGAACGCAGGCCCCCATTTGAAACTGTTCGAGTTCTTTCTGTACTTGAATTTCCGCAAAAGGCCTCGGCAGACGTTCTTCAAAAAGGGCACTGTGGGGGGCATTTTTTTTCGCGGATTTGAAATGATCCTGGCACAAATTGTAAGCAATCCGAAATATCCAGGAAGAAAACTTTGATGGGTCCCGAACCCTATCCAAATTTTTCTGGACGCGCATGAAGGTTTCCTGGATCAGGTCCTCAGCAACCCATTCGTCTTTAACAAGTCTTGTGATAAACTTTTTCAAGCGATCGTAATATTGATCATATATTTCCAGCAGGGCCATTTCCATTATTTGCCTTTTTCTCATGAAGGTCAAAGGACGATATTTATCAGGCATGAAAGCACACGGCCGATTTTTGACGGCTAACTGCAGCAGCTGGAACCACTGCCGCAACAGGTTTCAACCGGTTTGACGTTGCGCGTCATGGTTTTCTGGATAGATCCATTCATGACCATGTGCGCCCCGCTCCGGACTTTGACTGCAATATCCACCGTTTTCTGAATATCCTCTTTGCCAATGCCAAGTTTTTCAGCTTTTGAAAAATAGTGCTCAAAGCAGGGGCCGCAGTTGGCAGCCGTAGCAGCCCCTAAGGCAACAAATATTTCCGTGTGTTCATCCATCGAAATATTCCTCCCAGTTCTTTTGTTCGTTTATAGCAATAGGAAATAATGCGCTAATCCAGCAACACCATCACATACCATACCGGGAGTAATTCACCCTTTTTGTCAAATTCAACCTTGAACCCCAGGGGTTCCAGCGTCTTTCCAATATCGACCCCATAACCGTCCATGGAAGGTCTGGCCAAGTGGGGGTAACGGCATGGATCCGGGAAAGCGCATTCTTCACACTGAACACACATGGCCATGGCAAAAGAAAACATGCTGCCGTGTGACAGCATGGCTTCCTTTTCAATGGCGACCGCAATTTCCTGGCCCAGCTTGGGATCCGGCACCTTGATAAAAATGGATTGTTCATATTTCCGAAAAGCATCCATAAAATGCTCCCGGGTCAGTTCAAGGTTCGGGGGACAGGTCCAGTATTTCCCCCAGCGGTTACACCCGAATCGGCATTTCAGAAAAGAGCGGTCATCAAAAACGATCTCCTTTGCCGGCAGCAGTCTCGCTTCGAGAGCACCCAGTTCAATGGACTTGTCAATTAATGCCTCATAACCCTTACCCATTTCAATATCCTCCTGAGTCATTTAAACGGTTTTAAAAATAAGGTGAATAAATGTCAATACTTCATTAAATTGCGTGAATTTTCCGCTCTTCATTTGAAAACAGAGCCCCGGCAAAGTCTACGGATTCCACTTTTGAGCCGTTAAAATCCGTCCCTCTCAGATCTGCCTTTTGAAAACTACTTTTCAACAGATGGGCATGGCTGAATATTGAATTCCGAAGTGTTGCATTTTCAAAGTTGGACATGGTGATTTCGGTTTTTGAAAGATCCGAATCGGATACATCGGCGCCGATCATTTTTGTTGCCGCAATAACAGCACCCGACAGGATCGTCCCATTTAGGTTTGCTGAATTCATTTCCGTAAAGCGAAAACTCGCCCCCCGAAGGTCCGCCGACTGAAGCGTCGCTTCCAAAAAATACGCGTTGTGGAGAAAGACATTTTGCATTCGTGCCCGGCTGAGGTCGGACCTGGAAAGGTTTGCATAATGGAGGCTGGCCCCTTCAAGATTGGCATCTCTGAGGTCTGCCAACAGAAAAATGGCCCATTGAAGATCTGCTTTAACCATGCTGGCGGCTCTTAAATTCGCTCCCTTGAAATTGGCGGTTCGAAGGTTGGTCCCATGCAGCTTTACCCCTTCCAGATTCGCCTTTTCAAAATTGGCCTGCTGAAGGTTATGCCGGGACAAATTGCGATGGCTCAAGTCGGCCTTCCTCCCCTGTTCACCGCTCGATTCCAGCCACTTTCGGTGGTCCTCAAGTACAGCTGCCAGTTCATCTTTATCGATTCTAGGTTTCCCCATTATGACGTCTCCCCATCATTTTTGCGATTTTGTGTTTTTTACTCGTATGACATTATTCGCGTGAAAAAGGTTACACAAAAGAGCATTTAATGGATTGGCTTTTCCGGAAAAATAGAATTTTTGTCATTCAGGGAGGATAAAATGGGACGAATCGATTTTAGGGATGATGCCAGGTCATCAAATTTGGAGATGGGGGGCGTTAATTCTTGCGGAGTGCCTCCAGATCACGTCCATCCTGATGGAGGATGAGCTTGTTGACCCGACCCCCTTGGTTCGGCACAAAAGTAATCTCAGCATCCACCACTTTGTAAAAAAATCTGACTTTGGTTTCGGGAAAGACCGGGAAGCTATTCTGACCGGTCGCCTGCACCATCAAACGGTCCTTTTGGACTGTCACGTTTAGGCCGAAATCCGGTGTCATTTCATAATATCCCGCATATGATTTCAGGAGGCCGGGATCTACTTTGATGGTCTTACGGGGTTCAAGGGGTTTGACCTCGGCGAGGGGTTATCTTCCGCACCGCCGGAATGGCCGAGTCTTAAATCCGTAAGGATCTCTTTGATCTCCTGATGGTGTTCCTCTGGGGAACTCACAGTTCCCCACCCTTTCTGTGTCTGAAAGAGTCCATCAAAAGCGGTATCGTGATAGGATCGAAGGCGGTGGGGAATTTCCCTTTCCGAGAGGACGGACGTCACCAACTGGGCTTCAAATTCATTTTCCAGAACAGCTGCCTTTTTGTAGTCTTCCATAATGGTTATTCGATTGTTCCTTATTATTACTCCACAGGACCGAAGGAACGGATAAACAGGTTTCGGAGTGCCTGCCGGCCGTCATCTGAGAGGTTGCGGGTTCCGGTGCCGGAAAACGTATCCGAGGTAATCACCGGCGTGTTTTCAACCCATTGGTTGTTCTCCCAGGAATACCAGCCTTTCCGTTCCTGGTCATAGACGTTCAGCGGTCTGTTAAAGAGTTTTGCCAGCTCAACCCCCCAGCCGGTTCCTCCTTTGACGGTATTGTCAGCCTGTATCCACCCCACCGCAATAACGTGGTAACCGCTATTGACCATATGAAAAATGGACTGGATGATTTTTCGGATCTTATCTGTTCGGGAGTAGTTGCGTTTCATCAACTTAGACACAATTTCCATGCTGATATCGCCCTTCTCCAACTCTTCCATGCTCAGTATCCGTACGCCTCTGGTGCGCTCGGTATGGTGACCTTCAAATGATATGTTCACCTCTTCCATTTTCCAAGCCTCGGCGAGTTTCCCGAATTCAGCCTCAGTCCCTTTGTGACCGCCGCTGTACAGCGTAATTTTTGAAGTATCTGCCATTGTTCTTCCTCCTGGGTTTTCTTAAAATAAAAACACCCTATTGCCGCCTTTGAAATAATCATTCTGAACATCAATGATCAATAGAGTTTTTGCTATTCGAATCTCCAAAAGGCTCCGGGGTTAGCAAAATGGGCACATTTAAAAACCATTATACAACATTGTAAAAAATAGCAAAAGGATGTTTTTCCAAACCTTTTCCCCCATTAAAAATTCGGCGCCCGCCGAATCACGCCCCTTGACAGTATTCTCCCATCTGCCGTATGATTTCTCCTCCCGGAAGACACCCTTGGCGAATTCTTTTTAATTGAGGAAACAATATGAGACCCCTAGACGGCATCAAAGTGATTGAAATGGCGGGCCTGGCCCCGTCCCCCTACTGTGGCATGCTCTTGAGCGATTTCGGAGCGGATGTGGTTATTGTGGACCGACTGAGCAAAGGCGCTCCGGAAATTCCATACACCATGAAGAAAAGTCCCTTTGACCGGGGAAAAAAATCCATGCGGGTGAATCTCAAATCCGAAGAAGGGATTGATATTGTTCACCGGATGGTTGAAAAAGCCGACGTACTACTCGAGCCCTACCGCCCGGGCGTCATGGAAGCCCTCGGTCTGGGGCCTGATGACGCGCTGGAACTCAATCCCGGGCTTATCTACGCCCGGCTCACGGGCTGGGGTCAGTCGGGGTCGTTTGCTTCCATGGCCGGGCACGACATTAATTATATCGCCCTTTCGGGCGCCCTTTCCCTCTTTAGAAGAAAAGGAGAACGCCCCCTTCCGCCTGCCAATCTGCTGGGTGATTTCGCAGGGGGGGGCATGCTTTGCGCCATGGGCATTCTTCTTTCACTTTTTGAGCGCACCCGGTCGGGAAAAGGACAGGTGATCGATGCGGCCATGGTGGACGGCGCGGCGAATCTATCCGTCATGTTCCACGGACTACTGGCCCACAATTTCCTCAGCCTTGACATGGGTACCAACCCACTCAATGGCGGGGCCCATTTTTATCAGACCTATGAAACCGCCGATGGAGAGTTCATGTCCGTGGGCGCAATTGAGCAGCGGTTTTACACCGAACTACTGAAAGGCCTTGAACTGGACCCGAAGACCCTGCCCCACCAGTTTGATATGGTTCGGTGGCCTGAAATGATAGAGCGCTTTAATGATGTCTTCAAAACTAAGACGAGAGACCAGTGGACCGCCATATTTGAGGGAAAGGATGCCTGTGTAGCGCCCATCCTGAATTTGAACGAAGTGGCTGAATATCCCCATAACAAAGAAAGAGAGATGATCATCGATCTGGACGGGATACCGCAACCCGCTCCCGCCCCCCGGTTGTCGCGAACGCCGGGAAAGGCCTATAAAGCCAAAGGGCCCAAAGGCGCCAATACAGAAGAGATCCTGCTGGAGCTGGGCTATTCGGACGCGCAAATCCGAGAGTTTTTCAAAGCCGACGCAATCGAATAGCGCCCGTTAAAAAAAAGGGGCGGTGATCATGAAATCACCGCCCTTGTTGTTTTCTGTGCCGGTTGTTCTTTAAACCGGAGAGGCTTTACGCCACATTCTTGAATTCCGCATCAACCACATCATCATCTTCACAGCCTGGCGCATCGCAGGGCCCTTCCTGGGAGCCGCAGCCCCCCCCACAACCACCTGCCTCCTGTTGTGCCTGCTGCTGATACATATTTGCAGACATTTTCTGGGCGGCCTGGTTTAAGGCCTCGGCCGAACGGTTAATGCCATCAGTATCATCCGCTTTGAGAACGCCCTTGAGCTGCGAGACGGCACCCTCAATCTCACCTCTGACCTCCTGCGGCACTTGCTCGCCCAATTCCGACAAAGATTTTTCCGTCTGGTAAATCAGGGCATCAGCCCCGTTTCTGGCTTCCACCAGATCTCTCTGCCGCCTGTCCTCATCGCCGTGCAATTCCGCCTCTCTCACCAAATTGTCAATCTCCTCGTTGGACAATCCCGAAGCGGCCGTAATGCGAATGGACTGCTGTTTTCCCGTGGCCTGGTCCTTGGCAGAAACCTCCACAATGCCGTTGGCATCAATGTCGAAGGCCACCTCCACCTGAGGCATGCCACGAGGTGCGGGCGCAATACCCACCAGTTCGAATCGGCCCAGTGTCTTGTTGTTGGCCGACATCTCCCGTTCCCCCTGAAGTACATGGATGGAAACGGCAGGCTGGTTATCCTCGGCAGTGGAAAAAACCTGGCTTTTGTTTGTGGGGATGGTAGTGTTCTTGTCGATGAGGCGTGTCATCACACCGCCTAAAGTCTCAATTCCCAATGAAAGCGGCGTCACGTCCAGCAGCAGAACGTCTTTGACGTCCCCTTTTAAGACACCACCCTGAATGGCGGCCCCTAAGGCAACCACCTCATCCGGATTAACACCCCGGTTGGGCTCTTTTCCGAACACCGCCTTGGCACGATCCTGAACCGCCGGCATACGGGTCATACCACCCACCAGAATTACCTCATCAATATCCCCCTGGCCCAGCCCTGCGTCTTTTAGCGCTGTCCTGCAGGGCCTTTCCAGACGGTCCAACAATTCCCCCACCAGAGCTTCCAGCTTGGCTCTTGTAATTTTTACATCCAGGTGTTTGGGCCCGCTGGCATCGGCTGTGATGAAGGGCAGATTCACGGTGGTCTCGAGGGATCCCGAAAGCTCCATTTTGGCCTTTTCAGCCGCTTCTTTCAGCCGCTGCAACGCCATCTTATCGTTTCGAAGATCGAGCCCCTGGTCTTTTTTAAATTCATCGGCCAGATAGTCCACCAATCGAAGGTCAAAGTCTTCTCCGCCCAGATGGGTGTCGCCGTTTGTGGCCTTCACTTCAAAAACCCCGTCACCCAGTTCAAGGATGGAAAGGTCAAACGTTCCGCCGCCAAGGTCAAAGACAGCCACCTTCTCATCGCCCTTTTTGTCCAGGCCATAGGCAAGAGATGCGGCAGTGGGTTCGTTGATAATCCTAAGTACGTTTAAACCGGCAACCTTACCCGCATCTTTGGTGGCCTGCCGCTGGCTGTCATTAAAATAAGCTGGAACAGTAATAACCGCATCGGTTACCTTTTCACCCAGGTACTCCTCAGCCGACTTTTTGAGGTTGGACAGGATAAAAGACGATATTTCAGCGGGGCTGTGATTTTTTCCCCGGAGCTTAATTCGAACGTCCCCGTTTTGTGCTTTTTCAATCTTGTAAGGCAGGATCTTCACGTCATTTTGAACTTCCTTTGAATCGTATTTCCGCCCGATTAGCCTCTTTACACCGAAGACAGTATCTTCAGGATTGGTGACAGCCTGCCGTTTGGCCGTCTGGCCCACAAGCCGCTCACCTTTTTCAGTGACTGCTACGATGGAAGGCGTTGTACGCCCGCCTTCTGCATTATTAAGGACCACGGGATCCCCTCCCTCCATAATGGATACACAAGAGTTGGTGGTTCCCAGATCGATTCCGATTACTTTGCTCATTCCCATTTCCTCCATATTATTTTATATGCTGATTCAGCTCCCATTTTCTCATTGACAAAACCATAACTGCCAGTAAAAGTAAGGCTTAAACAGCATATGTC
>JAERTK010000180.1 GCA_016844935.1 Desulfobacteraceae bacterium
CACCACGATAATACAGGTTCGCTCGGTATAATCGATTTCCCCCATGCCGAAGCGGAGCCTCAGGTCGATAACCGGTATCACCTTGCCTCGAAGGTTGATGACCCCCTTGACAAAATCCGGTGTCTGGGGCACCGATGTGATCGGCATCATTCCGATGATCTCCTTGATCTTCAGGATACCGATCCCGTACTCCTCTTCCGCCAGGGTGAAGGTAAGATATTTCCCTTCCCTTTCCGCCATGGCTTTCACCGCCTGGTCCATTGTTTCTACTTCCGCCATTTTTTTGCCTCCCCTTCTTTCAGATTGACGATTGGTTTGCTGGAATCAGAAGCCCCTCGGCAGGTCATCCAAACCATAAACGGAAATGCCGGCAATGATCATTTCCAACGAATCCGGATGGGATATCCGCTCAATCCCAATGTCGGTATATTGAGGTTTTTTGATGGCAAATTCCAAATAAAAAACATCAAAAGGACAAATGAACCCATGACCGCTTCTGAAAGTTATATCGGCGCTTCAACCAAAATCATGAGCGCAAATTATCGATCAAGCTAAAATATCCCGGCTGTTTAGCTAGTAAGCAAGTGCCATGCCATCAGGGGATCGAGTCTCATCTTCCTTGATGATAATGTGATTTCAAGGCGTTATGGATACTTTTTTGATAGGGGTCCATGGAAAAGGGTGGCAATTCCGTCAAGGAAATGACGTGATATGGCTTTTTTTTCCTGGTTGGGCGGGATAGACAGGGGGTGCACTGTCTGAAGGGCTGTCCCGAGAGCGTGGGAAGAGGGGCATTCACTTTATCCAGCACTCCAAAAAACGATTTCAGATTCAATGGGAGACAGGAACTGCCTGTCTTTCCAGTTCTTTCTTAACGGCGAGACCAATCTTTTCCAGTAAAAACGGCTTTTTGATATAGGCTCTCGCACCTAAGCCTTGAACCTCTTTGACACGGTCTGTTTCAGAAAACCCACTCGCAATCAACGCCTTTTGATCAGGATGTACTTCAAGGATTTTCTTGTATGTATCGAGGCCATCCATGCCCGGATCCATAATCATATCCAGAACCAATAAATCAACTTTGCTGGTTTTCAGATATTCAACAGCCTCTTCACCACTTGGAACCATTGCGACCGAATAACCCAACTCTTTTAACATATCGGAAGTTATTTTTCTTTGCTCATCCACATCATCTACAACCAGAATTGTTTCGCCATTGCCCACATAATTTTTTAGAGATATCTCGGATCTCTCTTTGATCGATTTTCTGGTCACCGGAAAATAAAGGGTAAACGTAGTTCCTTTTCCTTCAGTGCTCCGGACCTGGATATATCCGTCATGGTCTTTTACCGTTCCCCATACCACTGCCATACCCAGGCCCGTTCCGCTTCTTCCCATCTTTTTCTTGGTATAGAACGGTTCAAATATTTTCTCCAAATCATCGGAGGTAATACCCGTCCCGGTGTCGGAGATCGTGAGAACCACATAATCCCCCTCCTTTACATGATCATGACGGCTTATGGGTTTATCAATGTATCGGTTCTCCGTGGAAACAGTCAGGGTTCCGCCTTCGGGCATGGCCTCGGCAGCGTTGGAAACCAGGTTCATGACGGTCTTGGAAAGGTGAATGGATGATCCCAATATGTTGAGGACATCCTTTTCGAGATGGGTCTCCAAATGAATAGCGGGATGGTGTGATCGAAGTCTTTTATACTCCGGGCTTTTCAAATATTCGGAGATAATATCATTCAGATTGACCACCTCAGCGACAACAACACCTCTCCTCGCCAATGTTAACAGATCCTGGACAACCGCTGCGGCCTTTTCTCCTGACTTTTGTATGGTCAGGATCGATTTTCTTAAAGGACTGTCATCAGGGAGTTGCAACAATAACAATTCAGGATAACTTACAAGGCCACCCAGGATATTGTTGAGATCGTGAGCCACACCGCCGGCAAGGGTTCCTATGGCCTCCATTTTTTGGGCATGCTGGAGTTTGGCTTGAAGCGCCACCCTGTCTTTTTCTGATGCTACTTTTTCAGTTATATCAACAATTGTAAAGAGATCAGCAGGCCTTCCATGGTAGGTTATGGTTCTTGAATAGAGATCCCACCAAACTATTTCCTCAGCTTTTGTGAATCCCCTAAGCTGGTAATTCGTAATAACATCCATGTCGCCTGCCTGCTTTTTCCGGGATTGCTCCATGACAAATGGAAGATCATCCCGGCACACGGTTCTGGCGTACCCGTAGGGTTCCCATCCATAGATCTCCTCCAAGGAATAGCCGGTAATCTTGGAATACTTTTCGTTGGCATAAATGATATGTCCATCCTGGATGATGCCTATGGCCAACAACGATTGTTCAGAAATTAACCTGAATTTTTCCTCGGATTCCCGCAGTGCCTCTTCCGCCAGCTTACGCCCCGTAATATTCTCGGCAACTTTTATAAAATTGGTGATTTTCCCTTGTTTATCAAAAATTGGAGAAACGGAAGCGGCTTCCCAGAACAATTCTCCATTCTTTTTCTTATTATGAAACTCTCCACGCCATATTTTACCGGATGAAATTGTTTCCCACAATTCTTTGTACATCTCATCAGGTTGCTCATGGGATTTCAGAATTCTTGGGTTGTTATTGATCGCTTCTTCGTGGGTATATCCTGTTAACTCCGAAAATTTAGGGTTTACATATTCCAGGTTTCCATTCAAATCCGTGATAGCAATTACGGATGGGCTTTGTTCCACTGCCGTGGAAAGTTTTCTGATCTCTTCTTCCGACGCTTTCATTTCCGTAATATCTTTTGAAATGCCTTGTATTCCAATAAATTTGTTATCAATAATTATGGGGATGGACGTTATTTCAACAGGAAAAATATGCCCGTCATTATGGTATTGGTCAACTTCAAGAACAACCGGTTGCATTTCGTTTGGGGATTTTTGAATCTCTTCGGAAAGTTTCATCCGTATTCTCTGATAAGATTCTTCCGTACAGAAATCCTTCGGATTCGCTCCCATCATTTCTTCAGCGGTCTTACCCGTCATCTTAAAACATGATGGGGATATGTAATCGATATCCAAATTCTTATCAACGGTCCACACAACATCATGCTGGTTTTCCGCTAGGGATCGGAATTTTGCTTCGCTTTTCCGCAATGCTTCCTCCGTCTGCCTGTGCTCATGAATCTCTTTCGCCAATTGCTCATTATTTTTAGATAACCGATAATGACGTATCCCAATAAGCAAACCAAAACTTCCACCGGCAATAAACGGTACAAGAAACCCCCGCAAAGCCAACGGAAATCCGGTTAGTATTTTCTGGAATGTGGACAAACAACATAAAGAGACGGAACCCAGCAAAAACGAGAACGCCAAAGCCTTGAATTTTCCCATAACAAAAGACCTATATGTAACCGTGCAATCAAGTTTACATTTTAAACGCGCATGGCCCAGCATCCCACATTCCCGGGCATTATGCAAGACTGGAATCCCCATACTAAAACTCCGATATAAGGGAACTTTTAAAAAAATACTCTACGCATCCCGTTTGCCCTTTTGCCCGTCTTCCACCTCCTCTGACCGCGGGCTGCAATCCAATTATTTAAGTTTTTAAGCATTCAAATCGGGTGATCTTGGCATTGTTTTTGCGTTGTTCCGGGTGTATAATGATCTCGGCCGACCCAAAACGAGCTTTTTTGGATCGAAGACGGCGAACTGAAATTTATCCAAGAAGACAGCCCGTTACGGTCGTTTTCTAAAAGGCTGGGGCGGGGATTCAAAAGAGTGCTTTTATTGGATTTTCCTCGTCCCCACGCGGGGCGTGGG
>JAERTK010000181.1 GCA_016844935.1 Desulfobacteraceae bacterium
TTTCAGCTGGAAGCTGTCTCCCTTGAAAGGACATTGGTATATTCCCCCGAAAAGGTGATTTTTCCCATTTTCAGAAGAATTCTTAACATATTTACAAAATGCTGTCAATAGCAGTATCAAGATATCCGGTACGGCCTATAATTCCCTGTCAGGAAGCCCCGCATGTTGATACCATTGATGAAATTCAAGACCATTGGAAAAATGACCGGAAGCAAGAAAACCTGACAGATCTGCAATCTTCCTACTGCGAGTCTTGACTGAATCGAGATATTCATGAGAAACAACCCGTGAATCACACAACCTGTCATACAAGTGAGGCAACAATGCTTCTTCCTTGATCTCAAGTACTGTTTCATCCCTGAGCCACTCGACAACGCCTACTGTTGTTGCTGCAACATCAGCAAATTGCTCTGTCAAACCCGTATGTCGTTCCTTTACCTCCGGCTCTAGCATTCCTTTGATATGGACCAATATGCGCCTCGGGTTGAGCAAAAGATTGCCCACTCCCTGCAGCTCGTAATGGTCGGCATAGGTACCGGCACACAACAACGCCAGTTCATTGATCCGCGCAAGAGTCAAATCGTATACCTCGTCGCGTATGGATCCAATCCCTTCAAGTTCATCCAACCTCTTTTTGAGTAGGGCCTCGTTGAACCTGCTGAGATGGGCATCCCTTTCGAGTGAGGCATTCAGTTTCATAAAGCGCCGCATGTGAGTTTGGGGCGATCTTTCCGCTAAAAAATGGATATCTGTTACCCACCTAGACAAATTCGCTATAGTATGCATATGTGTTTTCCATCCGACTTAAAGCTCCCAGCCTGATTCCCATAGATTCATTTGATGTCTGTGATTTTAGCTTTTTTGGATTCCGAATCAGGGACACCACATGTTCCATGTTAGGCACAAAAATTAAGTCATTAATTGTTATTTGAAGCCCTTTTTGGTCTTTCCAAAATTCATTATGAATAATGGGTCACCAATGCTGATAAATTCCGATCAAAAATGTATATATCAATTACGATATAACAAAATCAAGAACCCGTCAACAAAGAAAGAGGCCGTTCGTTCAGGGTTTAAGGATAACCAAGAGATAAGGCTTCCTTAATGGACAATCTATATGGGGGCGGGGGCTACAAGGATTCTATGCGAATCCCGAAAATACAACCGAAAAGAAAGGCGAATAAATCGGGACTGCAGCTTACTGGTTTGTCCCTTTTTCGGTGGTTCATAAAGAGGATTGAAACGGTTCACACGGCTGGATTGAAGTAGGACGAAGATAAGTCATGAAGCAATGAAGATCGTAGGAAAGCCTTGTCCTTTATGACAGTTTTGCACCTGAAAAACCGGGGAAGACAAGTGAGATTTTCTGATATTTCGGTTGATCTTCGGGTTCCAAACTTCCTATATTAGCCTGAAATTTCTTAATGCCTGTAAGGGTTTGGACTGGAAAACCTAATCTTCACTGTTCCGGGCTAAGGCGCTCTGACTCTCAGCCCGGATTTCCGTTCTTTTACCCGTGGATGCTGTCAATCCACCTCATGGCTTCAATATCACTTACTTTTCCTAAGTATCTCTGAGTTGTTGAAAGATTTGAATGCCGGAGGATGATTTTGCTAACAATTTCGAGCGGCGTTCCAGCACGGGATGCGTAAGTCGCAGCATGCCTTCTCAGATCATGTGGTCTCAATTTGATGCCAACGAGTTTACCGGCCTTGATCACGACCATCCTTGCAGCTGCGTAGGTTATTGGAAAGATCCTCTCATCAGGTTTAACCCCTTTGTCCTGGATATATTTCTTGAGTCTGTCAGCTACTTTTCTCGGGATAAAAACAACCTCCATTTCTTTTCCACTTTTTGGTTCTCGGACCAATATCTTCCTGTCTTCAACACCATTGGGTGTGAGTTTCAAGACTTCACCCACTCTCATACCACCACGGGCCATGAGTTCGAGCATAAGACGGTTCCTGGGATTCTCTGTTCTGAAGATGATTTCATCTACGACATCCTTTTCTAAGATTTTCCAATGAATAGCCCGTTGATCTTTGAAAATCTGCCTTAGAACTGGGGAATCGCATGGATTTTGAAGGTTGGAATCGTAAGAGGTCCTGATGAAGTTGAAGAAGGCGGAAAGGAGAGAAAAACGGAGCTTCTTGGTTGACTGCTTCGCCCCTTCAGATATTTTGGTAAGAAAAGGCAGGATACCATCTGTGGTTATGGATGTTAATTCGATGTTCCCAAAATAGTTTTCAAATCTGGTTAGAACGAACTTATAGTTTTTCAATGTGCTTTCCTTGGCATTCATCCTCTGATAGTTAAAAAAAATTTCGTAGCTTCCAATAATTCCATGGTGCACCTCCCTTTCTGGGGTTAATAAAAAATGATTTGACCTCAAAGCTTCTCATCTTGTAATGTTAGGATATGGAACTAAAACTTCAATTTAAATCAGCCTGTTGGGGTTTTGGGGATGAAGGAAAAAAGACTCATAGTTGTTTAAAGCGCGAAATCAATTGAGAAGACCTATCTCATAATTTGAAGCTTCAAATGATGGAAAAATTATCGAAAAATGAAAAATATAGCATAGATAAGCTTGCGAAAGAACTGGGTTTCTCAACAGCTATGAGGAATAATATTCGTAACAATTTCGGTGATCCAATTTCTATTCGTGAATTGAAACAGATAACTGTGAATCAATTTTTTGCATGCAAGAATATGGGCAGAAAGAGATGGTGGCAATTGCAAGAGGCTCTGTCTGGGTTTGAATTTTCTGAAAGTTCGGTTACATTTATTCGGAAACAAGGTCTTAAACGCATAATAATTGAAATTGATCTGTCAAAATCCTTTGAGAAAGTTATCGGGGATCTCGCTGTAATTATAGATAGAACTTCATAACCAAAATGAAAAATAGATCTGATATTCCAGGAAAAACATGAAAGATACATCTTCCAGCCTTGACGCAGTTTAGCTGATATGGGACGGAAGAGTTATGCACGAACGGTTCTGTTTCAGGGCATCTGATTTACACAAGTTTTGGACATCCTTCACTGGTTCTGATCGGACCGATGTGTGGTTGAAAATAATAATGTGACGATTTGGCCTTATGTGGTGTATCAAAGGACATTACAACCTAACTCATTTTAAGCGGGGCGGGATTGATGAAAACGTTTATCAGTATCTTGATGCTCGGGCTTCTTGGTTTTTCAGGATGTAGCAGCAGTGATGCTGAATCAAGCCCAGCATACACCGTCCAGGCGGTAGGGATGGTCAATGGGTCGGAACTTTCCGTCTCTGCCTACGTCATGGATCATGAGGGAAATCTCTTGTCCGACGCCATGCTCACAATAAATGATGAGCCTATGAATATCAGCTTTTTCGCCACCGAAGATATGGGTATGGACACGGCCGAGAAAGGGGTCCAATGCGGGGACTATCAGCCTTCCTACTTCCTAAATCCTTTGAATGTTAATGAAGGAGATACCGTGGACTTCGTAGCCAAAGGAAGGCAATGCATCACGCTATACACCAGTTCCGTCGTAGTACCGGAGAAGATCACAATCATTGAGCCCTCAGGTGATGAACCTGTACATGCCGGCGAGCCGGTTGTCGTAAGATGGGAAGGTGGAGCACCGTGTTCTCAATTTCGCGTCATGTACTACAGGGGTTCTGATGACGAGATGTTCTCCTCGGGAATCATACACGGCAGTACAGAATTCACCATGCCGGCGCATTGGGTTGACGAGGGATGGGGTGTGATTTTTGTTGATGGCTGCTTTTCCGGTGATGAAGATGACCAGAAAGAGAAGGAGTCAGGCCTAGCGATTAGGGTGGAAGCGGATCTTTATGTTGAAACGGTCGATGCAAGCATGTCGGTCAGAGAGATGCAGGAAGTTGCTAACGCATTAGACAGTTGTCAGGCGCAATGTAATGATGTGTTTAGAGCACAAATAGCCAGATGCAGACGAATTTTGTGGTCGCCCACGGAATGTGAAAATCTTTATGCCGCCAGATGGAGAGCTTGCAATCAAGGCTGCAGCTTTTGCCCCCGTTAGCGTTGCTCCTTTTACTTTGCGATCCGTGTTGTATGCGCCCAGACAGGTCGATGACTGGTAGGGAATCTTGTTCGCGGCACTACGAACATTGATCTGCGATTTTTTTAAGACATGAACCCATAACGTTTGATACCCGCGTTACGGGATACCAGCCTTTCGAGCCCTCCCCCACCCATCTAACCCACCGCTTTGCGTACTCCCCGAGCCGGGTGGAACAACAAGGTTCCCCCGGCCCCAGGAAAGATTGTGACCACTGAGTAACCGGGGTGCAAACAGCCCTACTTCGGCAGTTGTTGGGTGGGTTTGGCGTCTGTAGAGGGGTTACTCGGCGAACCCATACCCAACTATAGGTCCAGGGGAGAACATCGATTCTAGGTCGCCTGAGAGCGTTCTGGGATGTGCTGCCAAGAAAACTTACACATAAACTTACAGTATGCTAAGATGTGCCACACATTGTGGTCCGGCGGGCCGTTTCTGCTTCGCATGAGGCGTTTCAGGTAAAGCTGCTGGAAGGTTTTGACAGCGCCGATTCTTCTGGGTATAATCTCAATATATGTCAATTATGCCATACTTGAGATATTTAAGCGATATCCCAATTTGTGATTTTAAGCCAGCGCGGGAAACAATCAAGTTTGGGACACAGCTGGTTCATTTTCTCCGATAGACGAAAAGTTTGTAATTTTTATTGCCCCATCTGGGAAACGCGCCACAATATCAAGTTCTCCCCCCATGGCTTCTATAGTTGAACGTAAAGTGGAAATATAGGCATCGGTGCGCTTTTCCAGTTTGGCCACATTCGGTTGTTTGATTCGTAAAGCTTTCGCCAGTACCTCTTGCGATAATCCCCTGGCACGGCGCAATTCGTGTAAAGGCATCTCCGCAAGCATCTCCCGATAGCGCGCGTCGGAACGTCCGATGGCTTCCTCAGACATTTTCGCTTCCAGTTCAGTAAATTTACGTGCCATTATTTGAGCCCTCCTTTCGCAAGGCGTCTAAATGTTCATCATAAAGCCCATCCGCAATCGGTACATATTCTTTATACCATCGATCCTTGCCCGTCTTATCGCTACCAATCAAAAGCATCGCACAACGACGCGGATCAAAAGCATAGAGTATACGATATGGACGGCCACGGTGTTGAATTCGGAGTTCACGCATATTGCCGTGGCGCGAGGTCGTTATGTCGCTGGAGTGCGGAAAACGCAGTTGAGGACCAAAGTTAGCCAGCATTTTTACAGTGGCCCGGACTGATTCCTGTTCCCCTTCGGTAAGCCCATCCCACCATTGGCCGAACTCATCTGTATACTCGATTTCCCATTTCATGGGGAGAGTATACCCTGAAAGGAATATGCCGTCAAGGGCATGTTAAGGTTTTTCAGAACGCGTAAAGTTTGAGCTCAATTCGGGCGCAAAATACAGATCATGCATCTCTTGAATCTAAAGCCACTTAGGAGGAATGTTTTGGTGAAGCTTCCGGCCCTGCTGGCGCAAATTTCTTCTCTCCAATTTTAGTTCTCTGTCAGTGCACCCTCTTTCCCTAGGTTGACGGGAAACTTGCCTTGCGGGCTTTCTAAGGGTTGAATTGGGCAGAAACAAATGATAAAATTTTCAGTAGTTTTAGACAAGTTTGTATGTTAACGACGATTTGCAGAATCCTGATATAGCGAACAATCACGATACCAGAAATAAGCCGAACCAGGAAAGGGAATCAATCATAACTGTTAGCATGACACCACTCACAGTCTGAAATCATCTCATCTTTCAAAATGAGAGTCAATTTACTCACCAAAGAACTCGATGCATTCACGCATCGATCAGCTCATCCCGCCCAAGGCCACGTATGAAACTGACTTGCCATCCCTAATTGTACATTTCGGTGAAGCCATATGCTTTACGAACTGATGGGGTGGGCTCAACAACACTCGGCAAAAAAATATTGATTTAATATAGGGCATTCATTATCATGGCAAAGTATGGTCAAGCTGTGCTCTAATTACCCTCTAATGCTACGCTTCATCTATTGACAGGCTCGATATCCTGACTCGGAAATTCAATATGTAGTGGCTCTTGGCGTTACGGACTTCTGCTTATTTTAACCCTTCAGCCGAGTATTTTCAACACTGTGCATTCACCGAAATCTATTTGGATATTCATTATAAACGGGCCATAACGGTTATGATGGAGGAAGAAAGATGAAGGAAGAAGGGATGGTTTTTGTTTTGCCGCTTCGGATATGTTTGTTGGCTATACTGATTGTGGGATTAATGTCGTTTATAGGTTGCGGTGACGGAGACGGGGGTGGCAGCAGCACAATTGGGGCAGGGAATGTCCAGGCCATCAAAATCACCGAAGTCATGTTCATTCCGTCTACTGGAGCTGAATGGGTAGAGCTTTACAACGCGTCCAACGGCCAAATGATCGATCTCAGTCTGGCGGAAATCCACAATATTAAGGGTGATGTTTTCCAGATACCATTTGGCACTCCTGAGATTCCCCCCGGCGGATATGCATTAATTCTGTTTGGCGAAGAAACAACATCAATAAATAGTTCAAATGTCGATGATAATTGTACGGTGCTGCGCATCGCTACACCGTCAGATAATGTATTTGACGACTCATCTGATAGTTGCACCTTCTATTCACCAGACGGCAGCGCTATCGATTTCGTTGCCTGGGGGGATTATGGGCATTCGGGCCACTACATCAGCAACGTAGAGACCTATGGTGGCGATGGCCCTGTAAATGAAGGTGAGTCGATTGGAATTCACCCGGATGAATACCAAAAAAGCAGGCCCACCGCCTGGGTTATCTATTTGCCAAGCCAAATTTCACAAGGAGAAAAAAACCCGGTTCCAGCGCCCAAGCCCATTGTGCCTTTTGATGGAACGAATCTTGCTGATGCCCAAGTCAGTTTTGCCTGGACAGATTGGTACATCAACACCCAGGATTTTTACCTGGAAGTGGACGATGATGCTTACTTTAGATCACCGGATATCTCGGTTTTAGCGGATGGTACGCCCTATCATGCGACCACAGCGCTTCCTTCTGGAACTTACCACTGGCGTTTGAGAAGTCGGACGAAGAGTTTAGAGGAAAGCCCGTGGTCGAATGTGTATACGTTCACCATTGCAGCTCCGACACGGAGCAGATTGGTAAAGGAAAATGATCTGAACATGGAAGCGATGCTTCAGCGAAAGGACACTTCTTGGCTGTGTCCTGGTTGTAGCAAAGACGATACGAAACACCCGTGGGATAAGCCGCACGCATTTGAAAAGAAGAGTCAATGTCAACACTGCAAGGCCTATTGTGGTCGTGCCTGCGTGGCAATGGTAAACAAGAAATTCAATGGCGAGCTTTCCCAGGATCGAATTTCTTTTTGGATGTTTGCGTCACAGCTGGACCCCGCTGCTCAGTTGGGTCACGGCAAAGGGTTCAATGGTTTTAATGTTAGGGATTCCCTGAAACTCGCCCTTGTGGGAGCGCCGGAATGCCCTCTTAAAGCTTACTCTTTTGATGATGTTGTGAAGTATATAGACCAAGGCTGTCCGATTATTGGCGCCATTGAAAAGGAGCCGGGGCAAAACAATGGTCATGTGGTTGTGATTGATGGTTATGAGGATTATGAAGACCCAGCAGAAGATCGCATTCATGTTCTTCAACCCTATACTGAGGAGGAAGAAAGGGTCAAAAACACTGAAACCCAAATTGATCAAATGTGGATTATTCCTGAAAACAGCCAGGGGATAAAGGAAGAGGATCCCGAACAAAACAGCGATACCGACGAACTCAAAGATTTTGAAGAAAAGAGAATTTATAACACTGATCCAAGTAAACCGGACACGGATGAAGATGGTCTATCTGACTATATCGAGGTCTATGCTTGGGTCTGGGGTAAAGGGGTCAAAGCCAGACGTCCTATTAACGGTTGGAATATTTGGAACAAACCCAATTACGACGACGACCCATACAAAGACGGTGAAGAGGATTTCAACAAAAATGGAAATGTGGACCCGGGGGAATGCGATCCATTTGTAGCAGAGAAACCATTAAAGGTGACGCTGGAAGTTGCAGGTGCCGATGGGGGAAGCCCAACCGCCGAGCTTAACTCGCAGCAGTCCCGACCGATTGGTTCAACCGGCAGCAGCGCAGGATATTTTTCCAAAGAGGTATCTTTCCTCTGGTGCGGAGTGCTGGAGGTCGGTACAAATTCCATCACGATAACGGCATTGAAATCAGGTTCTAACGATCTTTACGACGACATACAGATACGAAACATAAAGATCCTGGACCAAGACAATAATAAAACGCTGCTGGAGGTGGCCAGCCCATTTCATTTAGGAGACAATACCGTAGCAAGCATTTATGAGGAATGGGAAGAGGGCCAGTGGCACGACCCAAATCCGCCATCTTTTTGGGCAGCACTGGATGGAGTAAGGATTATAATAAAATTTGATTGGACTGGCTATCAGTTTGAGTAGAGGCCCAAAATGCTTAAACCTACGTTACTGACATGGATTCTGAGCATCGCTGGTATCATTCTTTATTTACCAGCGGTTTATATCCAAGTGCTCGCACTTGTGAGGCCCCATGATCAAAAAACAAAGAACCTGCTCGTAGGAAAAAATGAAGATTATCATGACAAAACGTATTTTTCATTCTGCCAGGGAACTGCGTGGGCCGATTTGGGCATCCAAATCTCCTTCGTACTAATTGGCTGCGTAACGGTTCTATTCGGGTATTTGTGGGCCTATATGATATGGTTTGCAGGCGCATTCATAACTATCTACATTCACCTTGTGCTGATTTTTGTTGAAGGAAAGCATATCACCAAAAAGATGGGTTTCTTAGCATTTTTCACCTACGCTTGGGGCCTATGGTTCTATTGGTCAATCATTGTGGTGATTTACAGTTTTGCTCGTATGGCAAGTATTGGCTAAGTTGCCACAAACGAAAATCCATTTGGCAGATTTCAGAATTTTGATCAGATGGGAAAAATGGAAGTCAGCTGAGTATGGCGGCATCCCTAGG
This sequence comes from Desulfobacteraceae bacterium, assembly GCA_016844935.1. Classification (GTDB taxonomy): domain Bacteria; phylum Desulfobacterota; class DSM-4660; order Desulfatiglandales; family Desulfatiglandaceae; genus NaphS2. Next base: position 9,075 of record JAERTK010000181.1, read on the forward strand.
TAATGTAAGACATATTCTAAGTTTTTGACATAGACAGTTTTTTCCGGATAGACTCAATATATCTCATTTTGAAGGCTGAAAAGCGGAACACAATATGTGGGTATCCGGCCTCCGACGCTCCGGGCGGATGTTTTGATAGTTTGCAGTTAAACATGCCAATGGTATGTTTGATCTTGGCGGGATTCGAGGATCGTGCACGGAAGGTTCTGTTTTAGGGCACCTGATTTAACAAGTTTTGGATATCCTTCACTGGTTCTGATCGGACCGCTGTGTGGTTGAAAATTATAATGTGACGATTTGCCTTATGTGATGTAACAAGGGACATTGTAACCTAACTCATTTTAAGTGGGGGGAATTTATGAAAACGTTTATCGGTATTCTGTTGGTCGGACTTCTTGGTTTTTCAGGATGTAGCAGCAGTGATGCGGAATCTAGTCCAGCATACAACGTCCAGGCGATTGGGATGGTCAATGGATCGGAACTTTCCGTCTCCGCCTACGTCATAGATCAAGAGGAACAACTCTCGTCTGACGCCATGATCACAATAAATGGTGAGCCTATGAATATCGGCTTTTTCGTCGCCGAGGATTTGAACATGGATCAGGAGGATAGCCTCCCCGACGCCATCGACCAGACCGTGAATGGAGTGCGATGCGGGGCCAATCAGCCTTACTACTTTCTAAATCTTTTGGATGTTAATGAAGTAGATACCGTGGAGTTCGTAGCCAAAGGAAGGCAATGCTCTACGTTCTACTCCAGTTCCGCAGTAGTGCCGGAGAAGATCACAATAATCGAGCCATCAGGTGATGAACCGTTACCTGCAGGCGAGCCGGTTATCGTAAGATGGGAAGGTGGAGCACCATGTTCTCAATTTGACGTCATATACTACAGAGGTTCTGACGGCGAGATGTTCTCCTCGGGAACGATACAGGGTAGCACGGAATTTGTCATGCCCGCGCTATGGATGGACGCGGGTTGGGGAGTGATCTTTGTTGCTGGATGTTTCCCAAGTGCCTATGACTCACAGAGCGCGCTCGCATTATCTTTCGGGATTGGTGTGGTAGCTGAGGTTTATACTGCGACAGCGGATAGCCAGTCCTGTAGAACACAGTGTACGAACGCCGGTTATGCGACCTATAAGGCATGTGATAAACTCCATCCACCTGGTCCAATGCGGCAACAGTGCCGCCGGCAGAGTATTGTGATTCGGTCCGGGTGCTACAAAGGATGTACATATTGTCCACAGTAGCGAGTTACTCATTTACCCTCGTGATCGGTGTTGTATGCGCCCGGGCAGGTCGTTGACCCGTCGGGAATCATGTTCGCGGCACTACGAACCCACGGATCTGCAATTTTTTTAGGACATAGACCCAATAACGTTTGGCACCTCCTTTCCGGGACACCATTCCATGGAGCCTGGGCCACAGCCAACGGGTCCACCGTGTGACGTACTGCCAAAGCCGAGTTGCGTCGGCTCCCTGTTTATAAGGCCGGGTCGCACGTGTCGAAATTATCCGGGGTCTTTTGGGCGATGGTAAGCCCTTCAGGGCTGGAGTGATAGCCCAGAAAATCAAATCCTCGCTCGGTCCTGCCTATCAGGGCTGATGCAACCTTTCCTATATTTGTATTGAATTTCAAAACCTTCCAAGAAAGTCAGGATTACATCTCCCAGTCTTGCATAATGCCGGGGGATGTGCGATGCTGAGATTACTCAATCTATTGCAGGTTTTTCAATGAAAAGGCGGACCACAACATCTGGTATCATCCAAACGGCTTTGGTTCCAGATACTGTCGAGAGCTATTCCCAGGGCGAAGTATTGATCTGGCAGTCTTGTGAAATTCTGACCGCTATGCTACGGAAGTATCAGGCACGTTATTGTTTACTGCAAAAGGTCGCTTCAAACCAATTATTCTTGACATAAGACGTTTTTTGTCGTTCCATCAGTTTCAGATTCAGATATTTCTACCAACCATTCAACCTCTATTCAGGAGATAATCCCTTGAAAATGAACCTTGAATTGTACATGCCCTGCTCCTGATAGGCATAGTTTGTCTGTTGGGAGCACATACCTTTTTATACACAAGCAAACCATCCTGAGATGAGGATTGAGAGACCCGACTCGGGTCCTGATATCCGTCTTTAAGCCTCTTTCAATGCATCCTGTTCCCGAATGGTCCTTGGTTTCCGATGTGTGCAACAAATAATGTGACGGTGCGGTGTTTGGGGGTGGACTTGGGGGTACTGTAGCTTTCAAACACGAAAGAGGGAGGACACGATAATGAATAAGATTATCAGTATTTTGATGCTCGGGCTTCTTGGTTTTTCAGGATGTAGCAGCAGTGATGCTGAATCAAGCCCAGCATACACCGTCCAGGCGGTAGGGATGGTCAATGGGTTGGAACTTTCCGTCTCTGCCTACATCATGGATCATGAGGAAAAACTCTCGTCCGACGCCATGATCACAATAAATGGTGAACCTATGAATATCGGGTTTTTCTCAGCAGAAGATTTGAATATTGATGGAGAAGAAAGCCTCACAGACCACAACAGCAACCCCACCGCCCAAGGGGTGCCGAGCGGGGACTTTCTGCCATATTACTTTTTAGATTCTTTCGATCTCAATCAAATATCAGGTGGCTAACGGGTCGGGCAGGTTGGTATATGAGCTCAATATACTAACCGATCAGAATTGAATTTGCACTTTTGTTCATTGTCCAATGCCACTACATCTGGTGGTCGAGCTATTTTCAGATTGTTAATCCAAAAGTGAACAGTTTCTAATTTATGTTGCATTGGCTTTGGGACTTGGAAACCTGTCGAGGACAGGTTTTTGGAACCATTTTAAGGCTTGGCTCGATGTCTACGCCATCGAGGGGATGGCGTACTAAAAGGTTGAAACGGTGATTCATGGCCGCTGTTTCTTGAAGTTTTCATTTGGCCGGCCTCATCCCCCCAGATAAGCCTTTTCCACCAGGGGATTGGCGATCAATTCCGCTGAAGCCCCTTTCAACGAAATGACCCCGTTTTCAAGCACATAACCCCGCTGGGCGAACCTTAACGCCATACGGGCGTTCTGTTCCACCAGCAAAATGGTGGTCCCTTCGCCGCTGATGGCCTTTAATGCCTCAAAGACGTCCAGCATCAAAAGGGGCGCCAGGCCCATGGAAGGCTCGTCCAAAAGCATCACCTGCCGGGCGCTCATGAAGGCCCGGCCAATGGCCAGCATCTGTTGCTCTCCTCCGCTCAGGGTGCCGGATTTTTGAGATTCCCGTTCTTTCAGTCGCGGAAAAATGGCGAATACCCGCTCCATGTCTTGCAAAATTCCCGGCCGGTCTTTACGGGCAAAGGTGGCCAGCTTCAGGTTTTCCAGAATGGTCATGTTTCCAAAAAGCCTGCGTCCCTCCGGAACGTGGGAAATGCCCAGTTCACTAACGACCCGGTCTGCGGGATATTTGAGGAGGTCCTTTCCTTTGAATGTCATTCGGGTCCCGGGTTCCACCGGAACCATCCGCGAGATGGCCTGAAGGGTGGTGCTTTTTCCCGCGCCATTGGCGCCGATCATACAGACGATTTCCCCGCGGCCCACCTGAAAATCAAGGCCTTGAAGGGCCTTGATTTTTTCATAGGAGACTCTCAGATTTTCGATTTCTAAAAACATCAGGCCACGATGTCCTTCCCCAGATAGGCATCAATGACCTTGGGATTATTCTGTATTTCCAAAGGGTTTCCTTCCGCAATCACTTCACCGAACACCAGTGTCTGGATCTGGTGGCAAAGCTCCATGACCACTTTCAAACGGTGTTCAATGAGGAAAATGGCGACGCCGAAGGTTTTGTGGATTAACCGGATGATCTCCATCATTTGCAACAATTCTTCCGGGTTCATGCCCGCGGTGGGCTCATCCAGAAAGAGGACTTTGGGTTCCGTGGCCAGGGCCCGGGCCATCTCCACCCGCCGCTGGGCGCCATAGGGCAGCTGAAGAACATTCTGGTGGGCAAAACTTTCCGCCCCCACCATTTCCAGCAGTTCAAAAGCCTTCACTTCGATGGCCTCTTCTTCCCGGTTTCGTTTGGGGGTGCCGAAGAACGCCCCTGAAAGGCCGTAGGTCAGCCGCGAATACCGGGCCATCTTGACATGTTCCAGGACGGTCATGTGGCGCCAAAGTCTCAGGTTTTGAAAGGTTCGACCCAAACCCCTTGAAGCGATCTGATGGGGCCTTAACCCCACGATGTTTTCCCCCTCCAGGAAAACGCGGCCGCTGGTGGGATGATGAATGCCGGTAATGAGGTTGAAAACAGTGGTTTTGCCCGCCCCGTTGGGTCCGATGAGCCCCCGAATCTGACCCGCTTCAATTTCAAGGTTGTACCGGTGCACCGCCCGCAGGCCCCCGAAATAGTGCGTCATGTTTTCCACCTGGAGAAGTGGCATCTCAGTCCTCAATTCGGGTTTGGATTTTGGGTTTAATCAAATTTCCCACATTGAATTCCCTGAAAGCGATGAGCCCCGTAGGCCGGAAAATCATCACCAGGATGAGCAGAAGGGGAATAATGATCCATTTCAGTATTTCAAGGGGCCGTAACGCCTCGCTTAAAAGGCTGAGGCTGACGGCGCCTAAGATGGAGCCGTAAACCGAATTGAGCCCTCCGAAATAGACCATGGCCAACATTTCGGCCAACCGCTGAATGCCGAAAGTGCCGGGGTTAATGTAGCGAAGCACGTGGGCAAACAGTCCCCCTGCCACACCGGCCCAGAATGCGGCAAATAAAAACCCCGTCATTTTGGTCCGCCGGGTGTTCACGGTCATGGCATCGGCTGCGGTTTCATCGTCTCGCACGGCATTTAACGCCTTGCCAAAGGTAGATCGAACAAAATTATTGATAACCCAGACACAGAGCACCGTCCAGATGAAAACCGTGGGCAGATTGGCCCAGTTGGGCTGACTGCCCATCCCCCGGGGACCGCCCACCACTTCCAGGTTCTCAAAGAGGCTTTTCACGATAAACATGAACGCCAGGGAAATAATGGCCAGATAATCACCGCGGGTTCGAAAGGAGGGAATGGCCACCACCAGGGCCCCCAGAGCTGCCACCAGGCCCCCTGCTATCAGGGCCAGTGGAAACAGAAACGGCCCCAGGAAAGGCGGTAGAAGCGCCTCTCCAAACAGCCTGTCATTAACAAAAAGGCTCAGGGTAAAGGTGGATGCCACGTAGGCTCCCAGGGCCATAAATCCGGGATGAGAACAACTGAATTCTCCCATATATCCGTTAATGACATTGAGGCTCAAGGTCAGCATTACGGCAATGAGGGTGAATTTGAGGGTCAACAACCGGTAGGCGCTGAGATCCGACCAGGTGTGCAGAACAGCGTAAAGAATGACCAGATGGATCAATATGGAAAAGGGCTTTGAAAACTGAAGCAGACGTTTTGCCGCCCGATTGGCCAGCCCCGAACACAATCGACCCACAAGGGCCAGGGGCATGCCGTAGATGACCAACACATAAATCAGGACGCTGGGGATCAGCAGGGGTTTTTTCAGCATAACGAGGGCGCCGAACAGGACCGGTATTTTGGGCAGCCCCAGCAGTTCCGAGAAAGGGTCTCCCGCAATATGTTCCAGGATTACCGCTCCCAGGGCGCCCAGCAGCCATCCCAGCAAAGGAACTGGGGCCCAGAAGCGTTTCAGTCTGAACCGCCAGTCGCTATTTGTTTTGGACGTCATGATAAATATCTACAGCCTCAAACGCGCGCTGTAGTCCTCGCCAAAAAATCCATGAGGTCGAAAAACCAGAATCAGCAGAATGATAGAATAGGCGATCAAATCCCGCAGGGTGGACGGAAAGATCATGGCTGTAAAAATCTCGATAAACCCCAATAAAAACCCGGCCAGAGCAGCCCCCATGATGGAGCCTCGGCCTCCCAGAATGGCTGCAACGAAAGCCTTCCAGCCAAAGACAATCCCCATATACGGGTCCAAAACCGGGTAGGCAATGCCGAACAGAATACCGGCCACCGCCGCGAGAGCGGATCCAATGGCAAACGTGAGCTGGGCGACTTTGTTGATGGAAACTCCCATGAGGGGCACCACCGCGTAATCGAACGCCATGGCCCGCATGGCCATGCCCCATTTGCTCCGCTTGACAAACTGGTGAAGCGCCACCATGAGCGAAATTGAGACCAGCACGATCATGATCTTCTTGTTGGTGACAAAAACGCCCCCCAGGTCGTAGGTGGTGGATTGAATCAACGTTGGGAATCGTACCCGTTCTGCACCCAGGAGCATGAGGTTCCCCGTTTCCAGAATAATACCGATCATGAGCCCGGTGATGGCCGCGGAAGCCCGGGGCGCCTCTCGAAGGGGGCGATAGCCTACCCGCTCCACCAGCATCCCCAGAAAAGACGTCAGGAACATGCTGATGATAATGGTGAGCGCCAGGATCAGCCATCCCGGTGGCGCCACGGCCCCCATCTCGGCCAGGGCCACCAGGAGGGTAGCCATCCCGAACCCGATGTAGGCGCCCACCATGAAGATATCCCCATGGGCAAAATTAAACAGCATCAAAATGCTGTAAACCATGGCATACCCCAGTGCAATGAGGGCATAAAAACTGCCCCATTGAAGAGCGTTAACCAGATTCTGGAGAAAAAAGATCACTCAGAAGAATCCTCATATAGAAAAGGCGGGCGTGGGTATTTCCACCCGGCCCGCCACCTGAAACCTAATACCTAGAGCTTATCATGGACACACGGATTTGTAAAACTCAAACGCCCCGGTATCGCTGATCCGTACAATGACGGCACATTTGACCGGGTCCCCTTCTTCCGTGAAAGTCATATTCCCCGTAATGCCCTTGAATTCCTTGATGCGCGCAACGGCGTCGCGAACACACTTCCGATCCTTTTCAAGGTTGCCGGTAATCTTCCCGCAAGACCGTATGGCCTCCTGCATAATACCCAGTGAGTCCCACGTGAGGGCGGCCACATCGTCGGGCACATACCCGTATTTCTTCTGGTAACGCTCAATAAACGCTTTGGTGGCGCCTTTGGCGCCGGCCGCCGCATAGTGGCTGCTGAAGAAAAGCCCGTAGCAATCTTTGCCGCAAAGTTTCACCGTTTCGGCGGAACCCCAGCTGTCGCTGCCTACAATGGGCTTGTTCCAACCCAGCTCATGGGCCTGCTGTACGATGAGAGCCACTTCGTTGTAGTATTGGGGTGTGAACAGGAATTGGGCGCCCGACTGGATGATCTTGGTCAGCTGGGAGCTGAAATCCGGGTCCTTGGTGGTGAAACTCTCAAAGGCCACCACCGAACCGGGACCGTGCAGTTTTTCCCACGCCTTTCTAAAATATTCCGCCAACCCTTTGGGATAGTCACTGGCCACATCGTAGAGCACCGCCGCTTTTTTAAACCCGAATTCTTCGGTGATAAAATTGGCCAGCACGGGACCCTGAAATGGGTCCAGAAAGCACCCTCGGAAAACGTAAGGGCGGTCGGCGGTGGTGCTGGGATTAGTGGACCAGGGACTGATCATGGGGGTCTGCCAGCTGTTGGCCACTTCACCGGCCGGAACGGCCTGGGCCGATGCCTGGGGACCCACAATCACCAGAACTTCATCTTCGGTAATCATTTTGGTGTTGGCTTTGACCGCCGATTCGGCTTTGGATTCGTTGTCCTCGATGACCAGCTCCACGGGATATTTTTTCCCGCCCACTTCCAAGCCGCCTGCGGCGTTAAGGTCTTCCAGCCACATCTGGGCCGCAAATTTCGAACCTTCGCCCACTTTGGGAATGTCGCCGGTCAAGGGGGCATTGATGCCGATTTTAATTGTGTTGCTCTTGCTCCAGGCATTGGGGGCAAACACCAGGATGGTGACGAGAAACAAGCCGATAAAAAGCCATAGTTTTCGCATAAGGTATTCCTCCTTTTCCACCACAATTAACAGAATGAGGCATTCTAAACTCAGCAGAAAATATTTGCAATTTTTAAAACGAATATGGAACAAGAAAAGTCGAATGATGACGGGTAATTCAGATTTTCTGATCCGCCCGAGGCCGTGGCAGCTTTTTGGGTACCACGTAACGCGGGCGGATCAATGTCATAATGGTTTTGCGGGGCTCGAAAGCATCTAAACAGACATCAGGCCTTTGGATCGCGCCTGGATTTGAGGATTTCAATGCTGCTTTTGAGACCCTTATAAAGCCGCGCCAGCTCCAGGCCCATGCCTGAAATCTGTGCCAGGGCCTGGACCAGGTTCACATCCTCCAGCGTTGCATCCCAGGGTTCAGCAGAGTAAACTCTTAATGCGCCAATGGGGCTTTTCCCCACAATAATGGGTACCGAAAGAATGGAAGAAATACCCTCTTTCCTGGCTTCTTCCGGATACTGGATGCGTGGATCATCCGCCACATCGGATATGGCCACGGGGCCGTCCTCTAATGACCCGGCAATAGACTTCATGGAGCTCAAAGGACCCTTGTTCAGGTATTCCTCACTCAAACCAAAAGAAGCCGCCACTTCCAGCTCGCTGGTTTTGCGGTTGAAAAGAAGCAAGGCGCATCCTTTGGCCTGTAATGCTCTTTTTACGCTTTCCGTTGTCAACAGGGCCACCTCTTCGGGATCCCTGGTCTGAACGATATCCCTTGTCACTTTCAAGATCGCCTCATAATTCATCAATTCCCTTTTCATGGCGCCCTCCTTTCCAATAAAAGCCTCAGCCATAAGGCTTTACGAATAAACACCCATGACAGAATTCTCATGATGTTCGGTTTTGTTTGAAAGTGATCCCACATCCGAAACGACGGGTTTCTTCCAGTAATTGGAAGTTGGGCAGCATAGAGAACCCGGGGGCAGATCCCCCAATTCGATCTTTCGTTTGGCCCGAATGGGCATGAGGGTTGGTAGTGTTTAACGAAGTTTCATTAACAACTGCACAATCTGCTGTTCTTTACGCAAGGCGGACACCCATTCTTCAGGGAGGCTGCCGGCACCCGAATGGGCCCCCAGCACCATTCCCGCCATCATGCCCCGGGCGGCGCTGTCACCTCCCGCCATGACCGACTGGACCAGGGCCTCTTTCAGATCGCTTTCGTATTTGGCAATGAGATGAATGACGCCGGGAAAGGCCTCCGGGGTATGACAGGTCTGGCCGAAACGGGCAATGGTTTGGACGGAATCATCCCCGGCAGACTGAAGACCCGCCTTCACCCAGTCAAAAAGAGGGGAATCCCCGAAGTTTTCCCCAGCCGTTTCCTTAATGGCGCTAATGGGCCCCAGCCCCCCCAGAACCCGAAAAGTCACCTCTGCAAAAAAAGCGGCGCTTTCCACGGTCAGGGGATTGGTGTGGGTCATTCGGGTTTGAGCCCGCGACGTATGAAGCAGGTTTTCCAGGTGGTCGGAGTATAGATAAACCAGGGGGGCGATGCGGGCGGCCCCGCCCAGGTCGTCGGACGGGGAGCCGCCGTCCTGAAGCCCCTTTCCCGAATCGTATCCAGACAGCGTGGTTTGCGTGGCTTCATCCACATATCCGTTATAGCTCTCAAAGAGCACTTTCCAACGGGCTGAAAAATCCGCCAGTAAGAAATCATTTTCAGCCGCCACGGATTCCAGCAGCACAAACATCTGGTCCCCGTAATGGGTAAAATCCCCCATCTCTTTTGTGGCATGGTAGCTGTTGGGGAGCGGTTCTAAAAGGGTATCCACCCTTCCCAAATGCGCTTGAATGGCTTTGGTATCGTAAACCCAGTGAGCTCCGAGAGCCAGAGAATCGGCCGCGAATGACGACATCACCATTGTAAACGCCCGATTTGCCATTCATGAACCCCCTTATTACCGACGGTCGGAACTGCGGTCACCGTGTTCAGGCTCAAGTGAACCATCGTTTCCGGAGTTTGTCAAATGAAATTTTCCTGCTTGACTTTAGCTTAGTTTTTAGCTTAGTCTATTTTTTTAAGCGTCATTGCAGATTCATTTTAACATGGAGACGCCCAATGCAAACGATCAATGTCCATGAGGCAAAAACCCACCTCTCAAGATTGCTAAACAGGGTTTCGGCCGGGGAAGAAATCATCATAGCAAAGGCCGGAAAGCCCGTCGCACGGCTAACCGGCTTGAGAGAGACCGTTTTGAAGCGTAAGCCCGGTTTGGACAGGGGGAAATTCCTGGTTCCGGATGATTTTGATGCGCCCTTGTCTGACGGGGTTTTGTATGAGTTCGAGACATGAAAATACTACTTGATACCCATTGTTGGTTGTGGTGGATAACAACCCCGGAAAAACTTGGGCGCGAATCGCAACAGCTCATCATGGACGGTCATAATGACATCTTTCTGTCTGCGGCCAGCAGTTGGGAAATCGCTATCAAGTATGCACTCGCTAAACTGCCACTTCCGGAAGATCCGGAAAAATTTATTCCTCCAAGATTGGTGCGAGACGCGATAAAGCCACTTCCCATTAACCATACACACGCGCTGCATGTGGCATCATTGCCCCGCCATCACAGGGATCCTTTTGACCGCCTCCTTATATCCCAGGCTCAGATGGAAAGGTTGCCCATTATGACCGTAGACAAACAGTTCAAAGACTATGATGTCGAGTGTATTTGGGGAACACTTTGAGCCGCGGCGGTTCCCACCATTTCCCACGGTTTTATTCAGGTCCCCGTACTGGCCCTTAACCGAAAATGCGCCACTCCCTGGTGAAATCATTGAAAGACCGCCCGATCTTTCGAAGGGCCGTCTTTCGGTCCATACGGGCGGGCGGTAGATCCGCACTGGCGTAGGTGTAATACCGCTTCGGCGCATCCGACAGCAGATAGAAAACCCGCAAGTCATTCAATCCCGTCAGGGTGGCCATGGGGAAACGGGTTTCCACTTCGGCCAGACGTTCCCTGGCCATCTTTGCCATCTCGTCCCGGTCCCCGAAATTCATGGCGCCGGTGGGACAGGTCTTCACGCAGGCCGGCAGAAGGCCGTTATGGACCCGGTCCACGCACATGGTGCATTTGGCCATGGCCCCGGTCTCTTTCAGGGCTTTGGGGATCTCAAAGGGACAGGCGTTGATCACGTTGTCGGGATCCGTTTCCTTCAGCTTGTCCGTGAACAGGACCGCCCCGGTTTGCCGGTCGATGATAATGCCCCCCGACACCTCGCCCTCCACCGCTTCCTTGCAGGTCGGTTTCAGGCAGTGCCGGCACTGGTCGGGGAAAAAGTGCCAGACGGGTTTGTTGTCCGGGCCGTTATGCTCTTGAAAACGCACCAGCTTATAGGTGTCGTAGGAGAGATCTTCCGGGTTCTGCATGTTCCCCCAGTTGTGTGTTTTCGTTGCGGGCAGCTGGTGCCACTGCTTGCAGGCAATCTGGCACCCGCGGCAGGCCGTGCACCGGGTTGTATCAATAAAAAACGCTTTTCCGCTGCTCATGAGATCACCTCCCTTATGCCTTGCTCACATTGACCATGAACGCCTTGGTTTCCGGAATCCGGGTGTTGGGGTCCCCGGATGAGGGCGTCAGGATGTTCGCCGAATCTCCGCCGTCTTTGGGGTGTACCCACCCGTAATGCCACGGAAGCCCCACCTGGTGAACGATGTTGCCGCAGATCTTGAACGGGCTCAGGCGAAGGGTCACCACGGCCACGGCCTGCAGTTTCCCGCGGGCCGATTCCACCGTCACCATTTCACCGTTTTTGATCCCCTTCATGCCGGCCAGTTCCCTGCTCATCTCCACGAAAAGCTGGGGTTCGGCTTCCAGCAGCCAGGGTTGCCACCGTGTCATGACCCCGGTCTGCCACTGTTCGCAGACCCTGAAGGTGGTGCCCACATAGGGGTACCGGGGGTCGCAGGTTCGGTAGATATCCATGGGGGTGTGATAGGTGACCGCCAGGGGATTGGCCAACTGGTCCGAGAAGGGGTTTTTCCCCACGGGGCATTCGACGGCTTCGTAGTGTTCGGGGAAAGGCCCGTCCGCCATTCCGGGGCCGAAAATGCGCGCGTGGCCGTCGGGCTTCATGATAAAAGGGTACCGGCTTCGGGGGTCGGGTGTGCCGTCCGGTTTTAGCATGGGGGGCCATCCGCCGTCGGGGACATCTCCCGCCCAGGCGCCCTTTCCCCCGTTGCTCTCGGGATCCCAGCGGATGACCGGGTGCTTCGGGTTCCAGGGGTTGCCGTGGGGGTCCACGGAAGCCCGGTTGTAGATGATCCGGCGGTTCACGGGCCAGCACCAGGCCCACTGGGGGTTAAGCCCGATACCGCTCTTCTCCTGGGTGCGCCGGGCCGCCATGTTCCCTTTTTCGGTGTAGGAGTTGCAGTAGAGCCAGTTGCCGCTGCTGGT
>JAERTK010000182.1 GCA_016844935.1 Desulfobacteraceae bacterium
CCGTCCTGGCATGCCGTGCGATGTGCCTGATTTTATCGTAAAGCACGATCCCCTTTTCCAGACGGGCTTCACCCCAGCTGAAGAGATGGTCTACATCCTGGATTGATGCGCCCGATAAAAGCATTTCCTCTTTTGCCTGGAGGCTTTCCTGAAGTTTCCTCAGACTCTCCTTGAGGTCTCCCCCCGAGTGAACCGGGTCGTTGGCGCCATAGAGGATGAAAAAATCCAAGTGCTCCAATATGGCCAAAACACCATCGAGCCCCTCATGAAACGCATAAAGGGCGTCGGTCCCGATTTGATGCATGGGGGGATTGTGATAATACAGAATGACCCCTTCGGCGCCACCGTATCGAACCGCATCAATGGCCAGATACGCCTTTTCTCCGACCCACTCATAAATGATGCGGGTATTTTCATAACCCGCGATGACATTGTCGCTTCGCAGCAGTTTTCCGGGACCTTTCAAGTATCAACTCCTTTTCATTTGCGCCATTCGGGGAACCAAAGCAGGGTTTTGATTCTCATATCCGGGAGGTTTTGTCAATATTTGAATGGAAACCGGTTAATCGGGTACGATTTTCATCTTTTATGAGGAGATACATTTACATGAAATTGTGGTTATGGTTTAATGGTCTGAGCAGGATGGGTCTTCCGGGGAAATGATTCAAAATTCCGGGCGCCACAAAACCAAACCCCATGAATGCGGCGGTGTGATCATGACCATTAAACAGACATTGCATATCCTCTCCATTGAGGGTTCCCATGAGGATTTCAAGCGCATTGCATCGGTGTTGAACAGCATCGACGGCATAAGGCTGAATCGCGCTGAAAATCTGGAAGAAGCGTTACGTTTCCTGGAGGCGGAATCACCGGATCTGGTGTTATTGGATTACCTGTTGCCCGACGGTGACGGATTTGATTTTCTGAGGGCTGTAAAAGAGAAACACAACCATATTCCGTCGGTGGTATTGACCGGGCAGGGAGACGAAATGATCGCCTCCCGCCTGATCCAGGAAGGCGCCGATGACTACCTGACCAAATCGCATTTTGACCGGGAACGCATTGCCGGTTGCATTCGAAATGCCATGGAGAAGAGAAGGCTCAAAAGAGAGCTCCACAGAACCCGGAGAAAGATTTCAGAGATGTCCGCGCGGGATGAACTCACCGGCCTGTACAACCGTCGGTACTTCATGGAAGCCCTGGAGCGGGAACAGGCTCGGTCCGAACGGCACGACAAGGACCTTTCCCTCTGCATGGTGGATCTTGATTTTTTCAAGCGCATAAACGACAGCCTGGGGCACATGGCGGGCGATCTTGTCCTGGCGGATATGGGGAGAATTATCCGGGAATGGTCCCGGCAGACGGATCTGCCCTGCCGGTACGGGGAGGAGGAATTTGCAGCGATCCTGCCGGAAACGTCCATTGAAGGGGCGCAGATTGCCTGTGAACGATTGCGGAAAATGGTGGAGGTGAATCAGGTGCCCTGGCGGACCGGTCCCATCGGAGTCACCGTCAGTATCGGTGTGGTGCAGAACCGGACAAGGGTTAAAGAATCCATTCGAAAGCTGCTTTACCGGGCTGAAGAAGCCCTTCATGGTGCCAAGGAGGCGGGTCGCAACCGGGTAGAGATCCGAAATGGCGCATGAGGGCGTGGTAAGGGAGGCATGCGTAGATTGTATTTTAGTACCTTATCACCTTGTTTTCTGTCACAGAAAACAAGAAAGTTGTCAGTTATCAGTTGTCAGTTATCAGTAAAAGCCTGTTGGTATCAATCTATTCTCAATTCTCTGAAGAAGGGTTCTGAATGCCGTTCGAGCCCTTCTGCTTTCAAAATAACCGCCAGTCCTGACAACTGACAACTGATAACTGCGGCTATGCCGCTTTAGGATTTACCCTTCAGGGATGTTCCGCTTTCCGATTCCAGGGCCGCCCTGATCTGCCGGTACACAGCAAAATGGGAATATCCTTTCGGATTTTTCGTATTTCCCCTGCCAGGACGGTGCCGATGATGATGATGATCACTGTCTGGGGGCGGGTTTCCCTGAACCGTTTCAACTGCGGTCTTTACTTCTTCAGCACCGCCTCCAATGCCCTCCCCAGCTCTTTTCCCAGCTCTTTCAGGGTGAAGGGTTTCGGGACGGCCCCTTTAAAACCGTAGTCGGCGTAATGGGCCATCACCGGATCATTGGCGTAACCGCTGGAGACCAGCGCCACCGCCCCGGGGTCCAGCGCCAGGAGTTCCTGGACCGCCTCCTTTCCGCCCATGCCGCCGGGGATGGTCAGGTCCATGATGACGGCGGCAAAGGGTTTACCCGTTTTTATGGCCTTTTCATACATTAAAAGGGCCTCTGTTCCATCCCCTGCAACAGACGTTCGGTACCCCAACCTTTCCAACAGGCGGGATGCTATTTTGCAGACGGCGGCATCGTCGTCCATGATCAGAATGGTTCCGGACCCTTTGGCGGGTTCCCGTCCATTTAAAGGGACTTCCCGGCCGGGGGCGCGGTTTGATGCGGGAAGATAAAGGGTGAAGGTGCTTCCCTGGTCCGGAACGGATGCCACTGAGATATGCCCCCCGTGTTTCCGGATGATGGAATGGGCTGTTGCGAGCCCCAGGCCGCTTCCGGTCTGTTTGGTGGTGAAGTACGGGTCGAAAATCCGTTCCAGGTAATCCGCGGGGATCCCCGTCCCCTCATCCCGAATGGTGATGCCCACGAACCGCCCCGGCGAAAGGGGCATCCCAGAGGATCTGTCCAGCCTTTCATTCCGGGCCGTTATCCAGATGACGCCCCCCCGGGGCATGGCCTGTCTCGCATTGATGAAGAGATTGGTCAGGACCTGGCCCATCTGTTCCACGTCCGCTTCCACGGGCCAGAGGGCCTCGTCGATGGCGTATTCGCATCGGATGTCGGTTCCGCGCATGGCAAAGCCGCAGGTATCCCGAATGGCATTGGAGAGAAGGGCGGTTTTTTTCACCGGAGCGCCCCCCTTGGCAAATGTCAGGAGCTGGCGGGACAACCCTTTGGCCTGCTGCGCGGCCTGTTCCGCTTCGGTGGTATACTCAAAGGTCGCGCTCCCGGGTTCCAGATCCATTTTCACCAGGTCCATTTTCACCAGGTTCAGGTTCCCCAGAATCACCGCCAGGATGTTGTTGAAATCGTGGGCGATGCCGCCGGCCAGGACCCCCAGGGACTCCAGGTTCCGGGAGCGGAAAATTTCCGCTTCCATTTTGTGTTTTTCCGTCACGTCCTGGAATGCCAGCACCGCGCCGTAAAGATTTCCCTCCCTGTCCCGGATGGGGCTTCCGCTGTCGGCGATCATGCGCTCCGTACCGTCTTTGGCAATCAACATGGTGTGGTTGGCCAGCCCCACCACCTGACCCGATTCCAGCACCTTTTCCACCGGGTTTTCGCAGGGTTTTCGCGTCTGCTGGTTGATGATGTGAAACACCCGGGGCAGGGGTTCACCCATGGCCTCTTTAGAGGACCAGCCGGTCAAATTTTCCGCTGCCCGGTTGACGAGGCGTACCCGCCCCTCCGTGTCCGTTGCGATCACCCCGTCCCCGATGGATCGGAGGGTCACCGCCAGGCGGTTACGTTCCCGTTCGAGGGCCTCCTCCCGCTCCAACCGTTCGGTCACATCCTCGATAAGGGTGACGATACTGATGGTATCGTCGGCCGGTTTGACGGGCTCAATCCGCGCGGTCTGCTGCATGCATTCAAATGTGCGTGTGGCGCAACCGGCGGGCATGGGGATCAGGTAGCTGTGAAACCGCTGGGATAGGACGGCCGATTCCCCTGACAGGGCCTTTCGGTAATACGAGGCGTTCCCCCGGGTTTCGATCTCCGGGCAGACGGAAAAGAGGGGCTTTCCCTCGACGAATTGGGCATCTTTCCCCGTGTGAACTTCCATCCACCGGTTCCAGAAGCGGATCTTTAACGCTTCGTCCACCACAAACACGCCCATGGGCGCGTAGTTGTTCAGCCAGTCTGCCCCAATATCCTTCCAGGTGGCCATGGTGCCCTCACCCAAGATTTCCCATGGCATCCAGGAGACGCTCCAGGGAAGTAACCCCCAGGACGATCAACAGGTAGCCGGAAATCTCACGTTCCTCAATGTTGAACCGGGTATAGACCACCAGGACGTATTGAATTTCTTCCTTTCCGATGAGCAGGCTGTCGAGCATGTTGTCCAGATCCGCCAGATTGAGCCGGGGCACCGCAAAGGTGATGTCCACTTTGAGCATATTGCCGAAGCTGCCCAGGCAGGCGTTCAGCAGGATATTGCCCACTTCCGTGAGGACCTCCTGATCCGATTCAAAAAGTTGATCCCCCGTAACATCCCCTTCGGTCAGGAGTCTGGAGAGTTTTATGGCCCCGTCGTAATTGAGCATGAGCATGGCGTCTCCCGAAAGGGAACCGCTGAAAATCTGGTGGACCGTGGCGATATCTTCCTGAACGAATTCATTGAGGGTCGCATGCAGCTCGTTCATGGGATGGATGGAAACAGCGGGGACTTCCAGCATCACCCGATGCCCGGTGAGGTCCGAGAGGGAGGCTGCCGCCCGGGAAAAAGAGATGTTGATGATTTCAGTGAGGCTGTCTTTCTGGACTTCCGTCATGAGTGTCGTCACAAACCTCCTTCGAGGGCTGTATTAACGGCGGTCAGCACTGTTTCCGCGTCAAAGGGTTTTGGCACAAACCCCTTTCCGCCCTTTTCCAGGACCCGTTGCCGGGTGCTCTTCTGGATATCGGCGGAGGCCGCAAGGACCGTGGCGTCTTTATCCAGTTTGAGGATCTCTTCCAAAACATCCAGCCCGTGCATGTCTTTCATGGTCATGTCCAGGGTCACCAGGTCCGGCCGCTCCAGGGAATATTGTTCCAGGGCTGCGAAACCGTCCGGGGCTTCAATCACCGTATGACCGCCCTCCTCCAGAATGGTGCGCAGCATTCTCCTTGAAAGGGCCGAGTCATCCACCATCAGTATTTTTGCCATTTTCATATCTCCTGAAAAAACGGTTACCGGTTTTCCGGTGTAATCGCCCTTTTACTCATCCCCATAAAGATCCAGGTCCGGAAAATGTTTATCGGCGCA
Source organism: Desulfobacteraceae bacterium (assembly GCA_016844935.1). GTDB lineage: Bacteria > Desulfobacterota > DSM-4660 > Desulfatiglandales > Desulfatiglandaceae > NaphS2. Next base: position 5,095 of record JAERTK010000182.1, read on the forward strand.
ATCCGGACAGATGCCGTGACTGAAGTCCGCATCGGTGCGTTTTCCGATGTAGACTTCCATTTGATCCCAGGACCCTGCATCATTCCGGATTTTTTTACAATAGCTGCAGATGGGTAAAATGCCCTTCAATATCTTTAATTCGCCCATGGTTTCTTCTAATTTGGCGATCTGCGCTTCAAGTTCCTTTTCCCGTTTGAGCCGCTCGCTCACATCTTCCATATGGGCGATAACCCCCACAATGCCCTCGGCCGTCTGCAAAGGGGAAATGGAGGCGGACTGCGGCATGGATTCGCCGTGTTCTGAAGCGTCCTCAAGTTTCATGGGAATGAGGTGGTGGTGAAACCGCTGTGAAAGAAGCATGGCCTGCCCCGCCAGGGCATTGTGGAAATGCCGGTCGATTTTCCGTTTTTCCAGTTCGGGGTAGAGTTCCAGCAGGGGACGACCCAGAACGTCTTCCGGTTCACGACCGGAATG
>JAERTK010000183.1 GCA_016844935.1 Desulfobacteraceae bacterium
TTGTGGGGATGTTCTTCTGTTCCTGGTCGCTCTTTCTTCTGCTCCCCGGGTTGCTGCTGCTCTTCTTTCCACGAATATTCAGGCTCTCCTGGTTTATGAAGGATAAGGGCCTTTCGCGGGAACAGGCCAAGACCTATGCATTGCACTGTTCCCTGATTGTGATCCCCGAGTTTTTCGGTCTGGCCCGTTTTTACTACGGGAAAGCCACGGGAAAGCCGTTACGTAACAAACGACCCGGGCTGGGAAGCCATACCACAAACACACAGGAGGGGCGAATGGGAATTTTGAAAAAAGTGGTCTATCTGGCCAGCGAGTATCCGGGGATTTCCCACACTTTCATTTTCAGGGAAATCCGTTCTTTGAGGCAGCAGGGGTTTCGTGTGATGACCGCCTCCATCAGAAGGCCCGGGAACCTGGAAAAAATGACTGCCGATGAAAAAGCAGATGCCCACAAGACCCTCTACATCAAAGACTCAGCTGTTTTAAAGGTGATCGCGTCCCACATGGCGTTGCTTTTCAGTAACCCCAAGCCCTATTTTTTCATGCTGCGCCAGAGTGTATGGTTTTCCCGAACGGGCTTTCGGAATATTTTTAAGGCCATGGCCTATTTTGCCGAGGCGGGGGTCCTGCTCCGGTGGATGCACAACCACCAGATGACCCATGTCCACGTGCATTTCGCCAATCCGGCTGCCACCGTGGCCATGATCGCCGCCGTATACGGCACCATAAGCTACAGCATGAGCGTACATGGACCGGACGTCTTTTACAATGTGGACACCATCCTGCTGGCGGAGAAGGTGAAACGGGCCAGTGCCGTCCGGTGTATCAGCTATTACTGCCGGAGCCAGCTCATGCGCCTGGTGCCCCATGACCTGTGGTCCCGGTTTCACATTGTCCGGTGCGGCATTGATCCGGCGCGTTTTGCCCCCCGGCCGGAGCCCGAAAATGAAATCCCTGAAATTCTCTGCCTGGGAAGGTTGGTGCCGGCCAAAGGGCAGCATATCCTTCTGGAGGCCTGCGGCGTTTTGAAGCAGCGAAATATCCCTTTTCATCTGACCTATGTGGGCGGTGGCGAAGACCTGGATTCCCTGGAAGGTCTGGCCGGGAGCCTTGGCATCGCCGACGCCGTTGAATTTACCGGGGCCGTGGGTCAGGATGAGGTTCACGGGTATTACGATCGGGCCGATCTTTTTGTGCTGGCCAGCTTTGCCGAAGGGGTTCCCGTGGTCCTCATGGAGGCCATGGCCAAAGAGGTGGTTTCCGTATCCACACGGATTACCGGGCACCCGGAGTTGATTGAAGACGGGGTGGACGGCATCCTGGTGGCGCCTTCGGATGTGGAAGGCCTGGCGGACAAGCTTCAGACATTGATTTCGGACTCGGATCTCAGACGGAAACTGGGGGTGCAGGGGAGGTTGAAGGTCCTCGAAGTATACGACCTGGATCGAAACTGCAAACAGATGGCGGAGTTTTTCAGCCATTGCTGAAAAAATCGGCAGGGAAATGAAGCAGCGAATTGAGTGGGTCGACAATTTAAGGGCCATCGCCATATTTTTCGTGGTGCTGGGCCATACGGTGGGTCTACCCGAATATGTGGAAAAATTGATCTTTTCCTTTCACATGCCTATTTTTTTCTGGATTTCAGGGGTGTTTGCAAAAGAAAGTATCCGTGATGAAACCTTTACCGGCTTTATTTCCAAACGCTGGCGAAAACGCCTGATCCCCTACCTTTCTTTTTCCGTCATCAGTTATGTGGCATGGTTCTTCCTGTTCAGGCACTTCGGAACCCAGGCTGAGATGAACATCAGCCCCATTCGGCCGATCATCGGTTTTTTCTACGGAAACGGCATCAACAACTGGCTGGTGACCAACACGGTGTTGTGGTTTTTCCTGTGCCTCTTTGTGACGGAGATCTTTTTTTTCTTTGTGATCAAGGTCCCCTCCAAAGGGTGGATGGTGCTGGTTCTGGCAGCCTTTTCCGTGGTGGGTTACCTGGATGTCTTTTACAACCCGCCCGATGGTTTCAGGCTTCCCTGGGATATTGATATTGCACTGACAACGGTCGTTTTTTTTGGAGCCGGATATCTTTCAAAGGGATACGTTTTGGGGGACCACAAACCCCGTTCCGTGGGGTGGCTCATGTTGGCGGTCAGTCTTGCGGTTTATGTGGTTTTCTCCCTCTTAAATGGGAAGGTGGCACTGGTGGCTGGCGTGTACGGCAACTATTTTTATTTCTATCTGGCGGCCATGGCGGGTATATGGTTCTGGATGGAACTGGCCTATATCCTCCCGACGTTACGCCTTTTTTCAAAGATCGGCCAAAATACCCTGACCATATTTTCCCTGCATCTGCTGGTGTTCCCCTTTATTACCGCCGTGCTGGTGTATGGATTCAAGATGCCTTCTCAATTGAAGTTCGAATCCGCGTCCCTGTCGGTGGCTTACGCGGTCATCAGTATCCTGGTACTGCTGCCCGTATCCCATCTGATCAATCGATATATCCCATTCATTCTGGGAGAAATACGAAAGCCATTGACCCGAACAAATCACAACCCCTAAACTGAATCGAGGCCTAAAATGTTTATTATTCATTTGATTTTCATTTTGATTTTTCTCTACGTTACCATTACCACCCTTTACCTGGTCATCCTGACCGGTGCGGCTTATCTTTTTGAGAAGAAACGGGCATTGGCCGACAAATCCCTTCGCATGGTGGTGGTTATTCCTGCCCACAATGAAGCCCTCGAAATCGGAAAAACCATTTCAAACGCAAAAAACTGCCATTATCCCCGGGAGAGCTATGCCATCGTGGTGATTGCCGACAACTGTGACGATGAGACCCCTTCCCTGGCAAAGTCCGCAGGGGCGGTTGTAGTGGAGCGGACCGACACGGAAAACCGCGGAAAAGGGCAGGCCCTGGACTGGTTTTTCAAAACCAAAGGGGGAATCTACGGAAGTTACGACGCCATTGTCATCATGGATGCGGATACCATCATGCACCCCGATTTTCTAAACGAAGCATCCCTGAGCCTTTCAACACCGGAGGTACAGGTGATGCAGGGGTATTACGGTGTCAGCAACCCGGAAGACAACTGGCGCACGGCCCTTTCCTCCGCAGCCCTCAATGTGTTCCATCATGTCCGCCCCGCCGGGAGGAACCGGATCGGTGGTACGGCCGGCCTCAAGGGGAACGGCATGGCGTTTAAAACCGACATTTTGAAGCGGTACGGCTGGCCGGCCTATTCCATTGTGGAGGATATGGAGTTTTCCATGATCCTCCTTCAGGATGATATCCTGGTGCATTACAACCCGGATGCCATTGTTTATGGTGAGATGGCAACGGAAAAGAAACAGGCCGAAACCCAGCGAAAGCGCTGGGAAGGGGGACGGTTTGAGGTGTTTAAGAAATTCGGACTACCCCTTTTAAAATCCTGGAATAAATCAAAAAAACAATTGCAGTACCTGGACGGCTTCATGGAACTGTTCACTCCCCCCCTTTCCCTTCTGGTGATGGGGCAACTTCTCTTTTTTGTGGTATCCCCTTTCATGTTCCCTTATTTGTTCCGTCTTTCCATTTACTGCCTGCTGGGAACAGCCTTTTATGTCTTTTCCGGACTGATTCTCAAAAAGGCGTCACCCTTTGTGTGGAAGAGCCTGTTTAAGGCGCCCTTTTTCATCCTCTGGAAAATCCCCATTTATTTCAAAATCGTCAAAAAAGGTAACCAGAATACCTGGGAGCGAACCCAGCGGAAATCTGAACTGGAAAAGAAGGATTAATGGGTAATAAGGACCAAGTAGATTGGGTTGATCTCTGGTGGGAGAAAATTGACAGTCAAAGGGGAAGAATCTCCCAGTTCTGGAATACCCTGCCTGAAGACGAGCGAAAACGGGCTGAGAGATTTCGGTTTGGCCGCCATCGGGAGCGGTTCATCGTCCAACGGGGCAGACTCAGGGAAATTCTGAGTGGTTATTGGGATGTGCTCCCGGAAGCGATCCCATTCGGTAAAGGCCCCGGCGGAAAGCCGGCCGTTACGGGGCCCAATGCCATGATCCGATTTAATCTCTCCCATTCCGGCGGATACGCCCTCTTTGCCATTGCATACGGAAGGGAAGTGGGGGTTGATGTGGAGGTGGTTCGGCCCAAACCCAGAGCCGCCAGATTGGTGGAGCGTTTCTTCTCGGCCAGCGAAAAGGCCGCCTTTCGAAAGCTTGAACCCTCCGAGGAAGAGGCGGCTTTTTTTGCCGGTTGGACCCGAAAGGAGGCTTTTGTGAAGGCGGTGGGGAAGGGGTTGCGGTTTCCTTTGGACCGGTTCGATGTTTCTCTGGAACCCGGGGAACAAGATGCCTTGCTCCGGGTGGCAGGCGCACCGGAAGAAGCCAAAAACTGGTCCCTGCGGGACATCGATCTGGGGGCTGGTTTCCGGGCGGCCCTGGCGGTGGAGGTGATTAACACAAATGCTGCAGAGGATATTTCAGTCCGCTTCAGGCGTTAAGGTCTTCAAAAGGATGTTAATGGGTTTTGGCTTATTGAAATAACCCATATTTTATGATTGCGTAAACGGCGGTGAATCCATCTTTCCAGCCGATTTTTTTCCCTTCATCGTAACTCCTGCCGTAATAGGAGATGCCGACCTCGTAGACGCGACATTTTTTTCTGGCGATTTTAGCGGTTAATTCGGGTTCGATGCCGAAACGGTTCTGTTCGAGGGTGATGTTTTTGATGATGTCCGTTCTGAAAGCCTTGTAACAGGTTTCCATATCCGTCAGGTTCAGGTTGGTGAACATGTTGGAAAAAAGCGTGAGCATCCGGTTGCCCACATAGTGCCAGAACAGGTGAACCCTGTGGGGACCGCCGCCCATGAATCTGGAGCCGTAAACCACATCGGCCTTTCCCTCCAGAATGGGCCTCAGCAGTTTGGGGTATTCCATGGGGTCATATTCCAGATCGGCATCCTGGATCAGCACCATTTCACCGGTGACATGCTGAAGTCCGGATCTTATGGCCGCCCCCTTTCCCATATTCCCGTCATGATAAACGACTTTGGCCACTTCTTTTTCCAGTTTTTCCCGGATAAGCTCCGTTGTGCCATCACTGGAAGCGTCGTCCACCAGGATAATCTCTTTATCATCAACGGGGGAATCCATTACGCGTTGCAACAGGGAGGGAAGATGGGCTTTTTCGTTATAACAGGGGATGACAATGGATAGTTTCATGGGGGGTTGTCTCCGGTCATGGGCTTCATTTCGAGCGAAAAGCGATCATGCTCTGATTATTTTTGCGCATTTAGGGCGTAAAGGCAAGCTGAACGTGGCAATGAATTATTTGGCCTTGACGGGTGCGCTTTGAAATTTCATAATGCCCTGCGACTCTTGAGAAAATATTACCGGTTTTTAAATTTATGGAGGCTTGTTTATGGCGCATCAGGAAACAATGGACCCTGAACTCTTGAAAATGGTTCTGGATACCATTGATAAATTAGAAAAAGAAAAGCTTTCTGTGGACACAAAGCTGGAAATGGATCGCCTGGGGACGTTTCCAACCGAACTGATCCAGTTTATGCTGGGCCCGGATATCGCGCTCCACCTCATTTTTATTCCGGAAGCGTATGGCGGACTGGGCGCAGGCGCCACGGAAATCGCCATTGTGAGTGAGCGGATGGCCAAGATGGACCTGGCGGTGGCCACCTCTTTTCTGGCCATCTGCCTGGGGATGGATCCCATTCGGGTGGGTTCCTCACCGGAACAGAAGGAAAAGTACATCGGAAAGATTGCCGATGAAGGGTTGGTGGTGGCCTACGGTGTTACGGAGCCTGAGGCAGGCAGCAATGTTCAATCGCTGAAGACCAAAGCGGTACGTGTTCTGGATGAAAACGGCCAGATTGAAGGGTACCGGATCAACGGCCAGAAGCAATTCATCACCAACGGCGGTGTGGCACAGCTTTACACCATACTGGCCGATGCGCCTGATGGCCCCACATTTTTCATCGTTCCGGGCGGTGCCGAAGGGTTGATTCCTGGTAAACATGAAGATAAACACGGGATTCGTGCCTCAGACACATGCCCCCTGACCCTGGAAGACCTTTTCGTCCCCGTGGAGGACCTTGTGGGGGATGCGGAGGGATTGGGTCTGAAACAGGCCAACAAGGTGTTCGGGTACACCCGGCTCATGGTGGCCACATTCGGCCTGGGCGGAGGCGTGGCCGCCCTTGAAAAGACCATCAAATACGCGAAGGAGCGGGTTCAGTTCGGCACGACCTTGATTGAAAAACAGGGCTATACCCACCAGCTTCTGGTTCCCAATGCCGTTCGGCTGGAGGCCGCCAGGGCCCACATCGAAGAGGTGGCCAGGCGGCTGGATACGGACGAGGAAGACCTGCAGGTGGAAGGTTCCATTGCCAAATATTTCGCCACCGAGGCGGGTGATGCCATGGCCAACGATGCCATCCAGGCGTTCGGCGGATATGGCTATATTCGGGAATACGAAGTGGAGAAGATCAAGCGGGATGTGAAAATCCTGACCATTTATGAAGGGACCAGCGAGATCCAGCGGAATATCATCTCTATGTTCCGGCTCAGATCAACAGTTCGCTCCAAAGGCGGCTTTTATAATGAGATCGCGGACGATCTGGCCCGGTTGTCTTCAGACACCGCCGGCCCCTTGCTGGCGGATGCCGTGTGGCTGATGAATGAGGTGATTCAAAGGGCTCGCAAAGAAAAACTGACCAAAAACCAGTACGTCATGTTTCAGTTGGCGGATATGATGACCTGGGCAGAGGTGGCAAGCGCCCTGTGTCACAAGGCGGCTGTGGGTGGCGGCCCTGTATTTATGAAAGCGGCCGCCAGGCTTTTTGCGCGGGAAGCCATTCATAAGATCCGCGCCAACGGGCTGTTGATCAGCCAGGGGTGCGGAAAGATGCTCGATGATGTGGCATCCAAATTGAACGCCCTTGACACAGCGCAGATTCTGGACGGCAGTCTCGCTGATATGAATTTGGTTGCAAAGGAACTGGCGGCCTAGATCAGTGACCCAGAAAAGGCGATACCGAAAATCGAGAAGACCTCCCCGCTCCGGCAAAAAAAAGTTGCCGAGGGGCGAGGATAAGTATTCCAGGCCGAAGATTGACCCGGGTCTCAAATCAATTTTTGAAAGAATCGGGGTTCCTGAAAAGGCCCCTTTCGTTCCGGATCCGTTTCAGCTGGAAGCGGTGGCGCTGGTCCAGGAGGATGATGTCCTGGTCAGCGCGCCCACTGGATCAGGAAAAACCTGGATTGCCGTTCAGTCCATTGAGTCCTGTCTGGCGAGAGGTCTCAAAGTCTGGTATGCTTCCCCTCTGAAAGCCCTTTCCAATTCAATTTATCAGGAATTTTCAGGAAAATTCGGGCCGGCCCATTGCGGTATCCTCACCGGTGACCGAAAAGAGAATGCCGACGCCCCCGTGGTTGTGGGGACCACTGAGATCCTCCGGAACCAGCTGTACGACGCCATGCACAAAGGGGTCAGTATCGGAACGGATCTGGTGATTCTGGACGAGGCCCACTATCTGAGTGACCCGGATCGCGGGGTTGTGTGGGAAGAGGTGTTGATCTACCTCCCAAGCCGGGTGAGGCTGCTGCTCCTTTCGGCCACCATCAGCAACCCCGAAGAGGTTTGTGCGTGGCTCAGGCGGGTTCGCGGGGTTCCCAACCGGATCGTGCTTTCAAAAGAGCGCCCCGTGCCCCTGGAAACGCTGTTTTTGTTTCCGGACGGGCTTGTGACGGCACTCGGTTCCAAAAAAGGATTGGGCCCCCGGGTCAAGAAATTCCTGGGTTCAAAGGAAGGGCGGGGCAGGGGTCGATCTGAAAAAATTGACTACGGCAGAATACTTTCATGTTTAAGGAAACTGGATCTGCTACCGGCCATCTTTTTCCTCAAATCGAGGGCCGACTGCGATCGGGCCCTTGCCACCTGTTCGAAAATTCAAAAGCCGCCTGAAACCGAGCGGCGCATGAAGGGGGTCGTTAAGGCCTTTGTGAAAGAATACCCCCATCTCGAAGGACACCGGCAAATCAAACCCCTTCTGGATTCCCTGGTGGGTTCCCACCACGGCGGACAACTCCCCTATTGGAAGGTGCTCATTGAACGGATGATGAACAAGGGGTTTCTGGAGGCCATCTTTTCCACGTCAACGGTGGCAGCGGGTGTCAATTTCCCCGCAAGATCGGTGTTGTTGTTCCAGAGTGACCGGTACAACGGCCGTGAATTCGCCGATCTGAGCCCGACAGCCCTGCACCAGATGGTGGGACGGGCCGGCAGGCGGGGGATGGATAACATCGGATTCGCATTGGTGGTGCCGGGATATTACCAGAATCCAAAACTGATCCATGAATTGATGTCTTCCCCGCCGGACCCCATATTGAGCCAGATTCATATCAATTTTTCCATGACCCTCAATCTGCTGTTGTCCCACACGCCTTTGGAGGTGAAAGATCTGCTGGAAAGATCCCTTGCCGCCTTTCAGGAGAAAGGGCGCGGTGCAGCCGATGAAAAGCGTTTGCGGGCCCTGCTGTTGGATTTAAAGGAAAGCCTGCCCCAGGCGCTCTGTGATGTTTCAGACCCCTACCAAATTTTGGAGTATATCCAGAAGACCGCTCGCATGAAAATTGCCGAACCCAAATCCCCCAAAGCAGCGGAGTACGCTCGGCGCGCGGCGGCCAGTCTCCCTTATTTGACCCCCGGAAGGTTGTTTCTTCACAAGAATGGAAACATCTACGTGGTGTTCAAGGCCTATATGGACCAGGAGAGGCTGATCTGCGCTGCCCACAATATTCGCAAGGAAAAAGCGCACGCCCGGCGTCAGCTAACCCTCCGGCGGGTGGATCTGGCCCAGATAAAAGCCATTTATGATCAGCCGGTTCAACTACCCCATGATTACTCGCGGGACGGTCTGGATCGGCTCTTTGAGTTCATATCCCGAAAAGATCTGACAGCCCTGAAACTGGAAAGCCCAGAGATCAAACCTCCTGAAAAGCCGGAGGAACCACAGGATGAACCCGAAAAGCCGCCCTGCGAAAACTGCTTTCATTCTGACCTTTGCCATGGCAAAACAGACCGCCACTTTAACCGCCTCCTTGCCGCGTTTAGAAATTCCAGGGATCGCATGGAAGCATCGGAGAGCGGGTTGTGGCTGAGCTTCAAGCAGCATTTGCGTTTTTTGAAGGAAACCGGGTTCGTAGATACTGAGGATCATTTGACCACCGATGGCCGATGGGCTTCCAATTTGAGGGTGGATCAGCCGCTACTGATTGCCGAGTCCATCCGGCAGGGCGCTTTCGATGGCATCCCGCCGGAAGTTTTTGCGGGCGGACTGGCACCATTTGTGTGGGACAGGTCTCAGGAGGTGGATTTGAGGGGTACGGGTGGCATGGATCTATCCCCGGTGGAAGAGTTGTTCCATGGGATGCTCGATCATATTCGGGAATTCATGGTTTTAAAAGACAGCCGAGGCTTCAAGACCCCCACCATTTCGTTCTGGCCGGCTGCCATCCTTTACATGTGGGCGAAGGGTGCCCCTTGGGAAACGCTCATGGAAACGGTGTCGTCCGTGGGCGAGGGAGACCTGGCCTCTCTGATTATGAGAACCGCGGATCATTTAAGACAGGTGGCGGCGCTCAAGGAAACCCATCGGGCGTTGGCCGGCACCGCCTCTGAAAGCATCGCACTGATCCTTCGGGAGCCGGTTTATCTCTTCTGAGTCCGCGCACACGAACTCGTCCACCTTCCCCACGTGTTCGTCTTTGGCAAAACAGATGTAAAGTGTAACTCAGTTCTTATGCTGTGCTGATTCTTTTTGGTATCTTGAAGGTATCAAATGTACCCAAGACATGAACTGCAGCCACTCAATTTATGATCGTCCAACTTCCCAGATTTGAAGATATTTACAGGCTTTTTAAGCCGCAAATATATGGGATCTTTTGACAAGGGACAAATAGTGTAACGTTTTTTCTCATCTCCTTGACCTCGCAGTCTTTTATTTTTATCATTTAAATAAGCTGGTTACACTGTTTGCAGCGCAAGAGCATAGTTGCGAAATAATGTAACACCACAACGATTTTCGTTTTTCGGCGTATTGTCGCAATTCTTGACAACGTTTCAAAATGGTTATGATAGCGATCCGCTCTTGATGTATCAGGAAAAAAAGAAGGAGGAAAAAAATAGACCATCCGCAAGGAAGCCAAGCGAGATGGTCTATCTATAAGGTATAACAGGTGATAGTAGTTTGATCAGTGTGCCTAAGCTTATTGAGGCGGGAGATCAGAGATAAATTCCAGGGCAAGATTGAGATCAACAAAAGGATATTTTAATTCTCTTGCCTTGTCCCGGCAGTCGGTACATATTTCTTTAAATTTGCGCATGTCACCCTTGGTCACCATATATAACTGCTCAATAGCCTCCTGTTCAATATCTTTAAACTCAATAACGAAATCCTCCACCACAATGGGATAGAGGACAAGGGTTTTCAAACGGCTGAGGATATCAGGATGTTCACTGGTCAAGAAAGTCCTGACCTTTGGCAACCCAGCAAACACAATCGGTATACCAGCATCGATGATCCGTTTCATATACGGCCATATACGACGGTCCAGATCATTTGCCTCATCTATTATAAGAAAGCAACTGGATAGGTTACATACCCTTTTTAAATATTCGGGAGTTCTCCGATAGGTGGCGATTGTATCATAATTCAGCTCTTTGAGAATAGAGGCTAGCGTTTCATGTATGTTGAACAAAGACTCAACCCACACGGCATGAAGTTTTTTGGGGCGTAATAATTTTAGGAATCGGGTTTTTCCCACTCCGTAATCCCCTTCAATTAAGACACTTTGTCCGCGATATATCCGATTATAGATGGCGCTCAAATAAGAGACACGGCGCTTGTCATTGATGAAGCTTTCTTTTCGTTTCATATTATTTTTTTCCATTGGAAGCATGTGGCGCTACATGGGTTTTTCGCAGATGATTTTGGCAATCAAGAAGAAACGCATTGAACAGGGCTGAGCCTTTTCTATTCTCAGGTTGTTTCATCTTTTTAAGGTAGGTTTCATACCTTTTTTGATTGTGTTGAAATATTTCCTTTGTTTGAACAAGAGAGAGTCCCTTATGATAGGTTTCGATCAAGGCCGGGAGATCAACAACCATGCGGTGCTTCTCCAAAAAAGCCATTATTTGTTCCAGTTCATTTTCTTCAGGCTGTTTGGTGCATGATTCAACCTTTTTCTCCGGAGGTTTTTGGGCCAGTGCTTCGCCCAGAAGAATACCATTCTCCTTCGGTTCAAAAATAAAGAGCTTGTCATTGTATCGGGATATCTGCACTGGGGTGCTTTTATGCCGGCTAAACAGGTCCGCACCGATGGTTACATAATAATTCTGGTTGCTAAATCTGATGATCCTTTTTTTGGACACGGTGGCTTTTGTTTTCGTGAAGCCATATTTCATATACTCCTTAACCTGTCCGGGAGAAAAGGTCAGGGTATCAGGCGCTGTCCTGAAAAAATCCGCAAGTTTATGATCCGGCACCCAGGTAGAGACTTTCCCATTTTCAGAAAAATAGTGTTTTTTACTGTTATGCTCATGCCGATACGCCTCTATAAAAGGACTTGTTTTTAAGTCATGGAGAGTAATATCAATGAAAGTGACCGTTATTTTCTCTTTTCTACCATTAGAAAAAAGGAAACCGGGCTCGGTCTTTACAATTCTATTCTCAAATGCCTTGATTATTCGAATTTCAAAATTGTGAAAGCTGCGGTGGGAAGACTCCAGATG
>JAERTK010000184.1 GCA_016844935.1 Desulfobacteraceae bacterium
ACTGGCGCATGCAGTCGGTATCCACGATCTGGTCTGCCACCAGTACCACCTTTTCAGCCGCCCGGGACATCTCAAATCGGCTCCACTCACTCCCCAGCATGATGGCGTTACCGTATATGTCGGCCATGGTCACGTGGATGGCAGCAACCTCCGGCCGCAGAGAGCGGAAGGCGCCAAGGGTCCGGCCGGTGAAAGGATCGGTGATGGTCGGAATCTTTTCGGTTGCGGGATAGGTGCCGGGGCTGTCGCCGGAGCACCACTGCTGGTCGTTACTGATGTTCACCGTGGCCGGCACGAACGGCCAGTTCATGGCCCCGCCAAAGAACCGAAAAGCCATGGCGCCGTTTGAGTAATCCTCCATAATGGTCTGACCGCGGGTCACCGCTCGGTTGAGGCCGTTGGCAAAGCCATATACCTCAAGGCCCGAAAAGCCCACCTCGCAGCGCCGCACCGCCCCCACCGCGGCCAGCAGGTTCACCTGGCTGGAGCCACAGTGGCAAATGACGTTCAGGTCCTTCCTGCCCTGTTTGACCATCTCCTTGCCAAAGGCCACTGAGTCTGAACCCACCGGGAAGGCGGCCCCGTGGCAATAGGTCATCCCGTCCCAGGTGTAGGACGTCACCGCCTCCTGCATGGAAATAAGCTTGTTTTGCAAGGGAAACCTCCTTATGGTCTTCTGGTGTGCCTGCCTGGAGTTGGGCACCGATCCGCCCGACATTACCAGGTCTTGATCCCGGTGAGCAAGGAAAATGGCGAGGCCCTCTAATTTTGATGGCGGTTTAAAAACAAAAAATGTAGACTCCAAACCTAGATCCGCGCGCGTATAACACCTGCGCATGCGGGAAACGCATGGATACCTTTGAGGAGACAACATGGCATATCAATACATCCAAAACGAGGTCAAGGACCGCATTGGCATACTGATCCTTAACCGTCCGGAAAAAATGAACGGCCTGGGCAAGGATATGGAGGACGAGATCACCGACTGCCTTCAGACCTGGGGAGACGGTCGCGAGGTCAAGGTGGTGATTGTAAAGGGTAACGGCAAAGTGTTCTGCTCGGGGCACGACCGCACCGAGGTGCTGGACGGCACGCCCAGTTCCATCCGCACGCTTTTCCAGACCTCATACAAGATGATGAGCGTCATGCGCCAGGTGCCCATGCCCATCATCGCTCAAGTGCACGGCATCGCCATGGCAGGCGGTTGCCACCTGGCAGCTGCCTGCGACTTGGTGGTTGCCGCGGAAAACGGCGCCCAGTTCGGCATGACAGGCCTGAAGATCGGCTACAATTGCTCCACTCCCACCGTTGCGGTCAGCCGGGCGGTAGGCCAGAAGAAATGTCTGGAAATGTTATTCACTGGTGATCTTTACTCAGCGCAGGAAGCCCTGGAAATGGGTCTGATCAACCGGGTGGTGCCTGACGACAAGCTCGAAGAGGAGACTTTGGCCTTTGCCCGGCAGATTGCCAGGGGGAGCCGCGTGGTCCTGGGTGTATCCAAACAGGTCTACTACGGTCAGATCGATATGACCGAGGACCAGGCCTATCATTATACCAAGGAAATGATGGCCATCGGCGCTCTGCTGCCTGATGCGGTAGAGGGATTCAGTGCGGCCATCGAGCGGCGCGAGCCCAATTTCCCTGAGGAATAGGTAAATTATGATACCTTAGTTAAGTGAAGGAAAGATATATTATGACAGAAAAACAGCACATTACCCTTGGCGTTGGTTTTTATCCGGACTGGTTTTATAAGAACTACGGCATATCATTTGGAAAAGAATACTACTTTGATCCGGAAGCCAGGGTCGAAGCAAGGATGAATATTGAAAAATGCCTCCATGAGAGATTCGGGGATGTGGGTCTGGGGAATCCTGATCCGGAACCGAAACCCCTCATTACTTTCGGGATGGTCATGCTCCCGTCAATCTTCGGCTGCGAAATCATTTATAAAGACGACGCGCTCCCCTGGGCCATGCCGCTCAATTTATCAGACGATGATATCATGAAGCTGGAGATGCCCGATATTTTCAATTCCTATCCCATGACGGAGATGATCCGGCAGATCGAATACCTGAAAGGGAAATACGGTAAGGTCATGGGAGACATCAATACCACCGGGGTGCAGAATCTGGCCCTCAAGATCAGGGGCGACCGGCTCTATTTTGACTTCTATGAGAAACCCGAACTCTGCCGCCATTTGATGCAGGTTTGTACGGACTCGATTATCCAGCTGTTTAGATTCAACCACGAAACCACCGGCACCGGCGCCGTGGATGTAACCCCCATGTGTGACCCGAAACTTTACGTATTCCCCAACTGCACGGCCGAACAGATTTCACTGAAAGCGTACGAGTCCCATGTGCTGGAATACGACAACCAGGTGGCGGATGCCTGCCATCCGGTGGGCATCCACCATTGCGGATCCGTTGATGAAGTGCTGGAGGGATACGCAAAGGTACATCATCTGGAATTTATTGAGATCGGGTTCGGGTCGGATGTGAAGCGGACCCGCGAAATATGCGGTCCGGACGTGGCGGTCAATGCCCGCATCAGCCCCGTATTGATGAAGAATGGCACGCCGGAAGAAGTGGCGGCAGAGGTTCGGAGCTTGATAGATGCAGGCGCTCCCCTTCATAACTTTTCCATCGATACGGTTGGATTGACCTACGGCACCCCCGATGAAAACGTCAGGACAGCGTTAAAGACGGCTGCTGAATACGGCAGGCTTGACAAGGATGTTTCTATGACTGCAGGCAATCGTATTTTCCAAGATTCCCGCAAGGTTGCCGAACCAGTTCAAAGCAGTGTTTCAAGTGCCACGAAAACGGTGGTCATGGGGCCTTCACGGCCCCTTGTGATTATTGGAGAACGCATCAATCCCACGGGCAGGAAGCGGCTGGCGGCGGCACTTGAGGAAGGAAATCTAGACCTGGTTCGATCTGAAGCCATTTCGCAGGTAGAAGCGGGTGCACATATACTGGATGTGAACGTGGGGGTTTCGGGTATTGACGAACCCGAAATGTTGAAAAAGGCTATCCTGGCCATACAGGGCGTGACAGACGTACCCCTCTGCATCGATTCGGCCCTTCCTCAAGCACTGGAGGCCGGCCTCAGTGTGTACAAAGGAAAAGCGCTGGTCAATTCGGTCAATGGCGAGACACACAAGCTCGACCAGATCCTCCCACTGGTCAAAGCACACAATGCGGCGGTCATCGGGCTCACCATGGATGATAACGGCATTCCCAAGCAAGCTGAAAAACGCTTTGAAATTGCCAGGTTGATTGTAGATCGGGCCCGGCAGGCGGGGATCCCGAAGGAGGATGTGATCATTGATCCCCTGGCCATGGCCGTCAGTGCCGATGACCAGGCGGGCCTTGAAACCATAAAGGCACTTCGGTTGATACGGGATGAACTGGGGGTAAACCAGACCTTGGGGCTCAGTAATATCTCCTTCGGCCTTCCGGAACGATCGTCCATCAACTCGGTTTTTTTGAGTATGGCGGTTTTAAACGGTTTAACTTGCCCCATTGCAGATCCCACCATTTGGGAAATGCGGAGGGCCATACTACTGGTAGATCTCCTTCTCGGGAAGGATGACTTCTGCATGAATTACCTCTCCACTTCCACTAAGGAACTGGGGAATGGAGAAAGTAATGAAACAGCGGTGAAAGAAGAGACGCAAGATGATGCGGATCTGGAACGTATCAAAGAGGCGGTGATCTCGGGAAAGCGGAAATCGGCGGTGGAATATACCAAAACAGCCCTGGACCACGGTGCGGATCCCCAGGATATCATCAACCGCTACCTCATACCGGGGCTGAATATTGTGGGAGAGAAATTCGAGAAAAAGAAAATCTTTGTTCCCGAAATGATGATGGCGGCCAAATCCATGCAAGCCTGCGTGGACCTGGTGAAACCCCTGATTGCGCGGGAGGATGATGCCGGGGGGCTGGGGACTGTTGTTCTGGGGACGGTCTTTGGCGACCTCCATGATATCGGAAAAAACCTGACCAAGCTCCTGCTGGAGACATCGGGATTCCGGGTCATAGACCTGGGGGAAAACGTACCGGCCCAGAAATTTGTGGACGCGGCAAGGGAGAACAACGCCCATATTGTGGGGCTATCATCTCTGTTGACCACCGGTGATCCCCATGTGGAAGAGACCATAAGTGCCATCAAAAACAGTGACCTTGCAGAGAAAGTGAAAGTGATTTGCGGCGGGGCTGCCATGACCCTTAAATTTGTAGAAGCCTGCGGTGCCGACGCCCATGCCAGGGATGCGGCGGACGGGGTGAAGAAGATCAAGAATATGATAGGAGTCAAATAAAAGGCTACCAGAGAGAGCGAATTGGGTATTGTGTGATGAGCGGATCCGGGGTAAGAATCGTTAGGGAATGTTCAATTGCCTGACATACAAGCATACGGTCAAAAGGATCTTTATGGGGAGTTGGTAGTTTGCATAAATGCAAAGTATCGTTTTCCGATAAATCTAAACGGGTGACCCAGTGTCTTTTTCGCTCTTTGGGAATAAATTTATCAGGAGAAAGAGGAAGGGACAATTTTCCCAAACGATATTTAACATTGATTTCCCAGGCAGAAACAGCACTTAGATATACCTCATTTGTCGGGTCGGCAAAAGTGTCAATTGCCTTAGGGGAGAGTTCTTTGCTACCTTTGGTCATCCATAGAAAAGTGCAGGTATCGAGTAAAAGTTTCACGAGTCTTCGCCATTAAACGCAGCAACAATATCATCCGGGAGAGGGTCAAAAAAAGCGTCGCTAATGTCAAAGTCAGGATATTCTTTGCCGGCCAGACCAATTGGACGCTTTTTATTTGGGAGCGCCGCAACCGGTTTTATTTCAGCAATAGGCACATTCCGTTTACAGACTAATATTGTTTCTCCATTGGTGACTTTTGCAAGGAAGCTTGAGAAATGGGTTTTAATCTCATTTATATTTAAGCTTATCATGATCTTATTCTAGGTCACAATGTTGACCATGTCAATCTATATAATAACCCATTTGATATAATGCCCGAAATCATATTCTTACCCTTTGAAAAAACCGTTCGAACAGACGGTTCGAAAACCATCCTGCAATTGGCGCAGGATGCCCGCATCCCGTTGCAATCCACCTGCGGCGGAAAGAAAAAATGCGGGAAGTGCTGTGTTATTATACAAGAAACCCATGGGCCTTTATCCCCGCCTTCGGAGCGTGAAAAAGAGATTCTGGGCGGAAAGGTGGAAAGAGGATATCGCCTTGCCTGTGAAATCCGGCTGCGACATGCGGCGACGGTATTGATTCCTGAGGAAAGCCGGATCAATGACCTTGTTATTCTGACGCGTCATACGAAACACACAGTTGCCTACCGAATCCGACCCCATATTAAACAACTTTTTCTGGAAGTCCCTCCCCCCGTACTGGATCCGGTGATCGCCGATCGGGAACGGCTCATACTGGTCCTCGAAAAAAGGTATGGCATCCGCCGCTCCGTCATGGACCCGTTTGTCTTAAGAAAACTCCCTCAAGCGTTGCGATCCAGCGAAAATGAGGTCGCTGTGATTTTGAGGGGTAAGAATGAAATCATCGACCTTTGTCCTGGAAGGGGAGGGGGCCTGTTCGGCGTTGCCTTTGATGTGGGGACCACTACCGTGGTCTGTTTTCTCATGGATCTGGTGAGCGGCGAAATGCGGTCTGTGAAAGCATCCATGAATCCCCAGGTTGCCTTCGGAGATGATGTTATTATCCGGATATCCTTCTGCCATGAAAACCCGAACGGTCTCGAAAAACTCCGGTCCAGTATCGTTTTGTGCCTCAATGAACTGGTTGCTTCAGCAGCCGCAGAGGCTCAAATTGATCGGGATCGGATTGTGGAAGCCGTCATGGTGGGGAACACGGCCATGCATCACCTGTTGGTGGGCCTCGATCCCCATTATCTTTCCATGGCCCCATATGCACCTGTCCTTCAGGAAGGTCAGGATTATAAAGCCAGGGAACTGGGTCTTGGGATCGGCGCTTCGGCCTATGCCCACCTTCTGCCCCTCAAGGCCGGATTCGTGGGGAGCGATACCATTGCATGTATTCTGGCCACCGGTCTTCACAGGAGCAGAATTCCCACTCTCCTCATTGATCTGGGGACCAATGGTGAAATTGTTTTCGGCATCAAGAATAAGATGCTCTGCTGTTCCACGGCGGCAGGCCCCGCTTTTGAAGGCGGACACATCCGATATGGTATGCGGGCGTCACCCGGCGCCATTGAACGGTTAAAAATAGATTCAAGAACCTATGATGTCACATTAAAAACCATTCAAAATGAAAAACCCATGGGGCTTTGCGGTTCCGGCATTATTTCGGCAGCGGCCGAGATGATCCGGGCAGGTATTGTTTTGCAAAAGGGGGATTTTGACGAGGAAGTAAAAACCCATCGTCTGAGGGAAGGGGAAGATGGCCTGGAATTTGTTCTGGTCTGGGCATCAGAGTCGGGGATTGACCAGGATATCGTCATGACCCGGAAGGATGTAGCGGAACTCCAGATGGCCAAATCTGCCATTCATGCGGGGTCAACACTCTTGATGGAGGAATTTGAAGGTGAAGCGGTAAAGCGAATCCTGCTGGCAGGCGCGGGCGGAAACTTTATTGACCCGAAAGATGCGTGCACCATCGATCTTTTCCCCGGATGTCTGACGGCGAAAGTTTTAGGCGTCGGCAATGCGGCCGGACATGGCGCCTGCCTGGCCCTGGTGGATCAAACCAGAAGAAAAGAGGCCGGGCGGATTACCGCAAAACTGGAATATCGCGAACTGGCCGCCACTTCCCGTTTTCAGGAACTGTTTGTATCCGGCATGTTCTTTTCATCCGCCCGTGATTTTGAAGACGAGTTTTGATTCAGAGCACGATATGAAAATCCAACTTTTAAACCTATAAATAGTATGTTATATTTGGAGCGTATTTTGCCAAAAACACCTGCAGATATTAAATTGTGAACGAACAACGAATGGGTTAATAAGGCTACCTTAAGGCCAGTAAAAATAATAGGGGTCTATAATGGTACAGATAGCAGAAATAAAAAAGGAAATTGAAGAATTGCCTGTACAGGAGTATGTTAATTTGAGACGTTGGTTTGCTGAAAAGGATTGGGAAATATGGGATAAGCAAATTAAAGAGGATTCAAATTCCGGAAAATTAGATTTCTTGGCTAAGGAAGCTTTGCAGGAAAAGAGCGTTAAGAATTTAAGGGCCTTGTAAATGCATAGAACGAGTTCTCGCTTTTGGAAATGCTTTGATAAACTTCCATCTTCTATCCAGGAAACTGCTAACGAGAACTTTGAACTTCTGAAAGACAATCCCTATTATCCTTCACTTCATTTCAAAAAGATTGGTTCCTTTTGGTCAGCTCGGATCGGCCTGAGCTACAGAGCCCTTGCCATAGAAGATGGCGAAGACTTTATTTGGATATGGATTGGAAATCATGATGAATATGAAAAAATGCTAAAATGACACTGCACCTTTTCCCGAACCCACAACATCAGCAACGACTCAACCGCTATCGTTAAATCACCACATCGGTTTATTGAACAGTTCTACCTCCTTCCCGGTAGGAGGCTGTTCCATCTCAGCAGGCAATGAAATGGTCCCCAGCAAGTCTCCCCAATCCGTTCTTTTGCGCATGGTGTCCAGGGTCTTGGCAGGCAAAATATCCTTGCCCACACGGGACTCCCAGCCGCCGCCCAGAGACTTGTATACCGCAATTAAATAACGGATGATATCGCCTCGGCTGGATGCCAGGGTGTCCTGCTGGGCCACCAGGAGTTGCTGGGTGTTCAGAACGCGGGTATAGTCGGTGAGGCCCTCTTTGTATTGCAGCAATGCAATTTGGGTGGCCCTGTCCGCGGCCCGGGCAGCGTCTGCAAGATACTTCTCCTGTTGCTGGGTGCGAATAAATCCCACCAGTCCGTTTTCAACTTCCCTGGCGGCCTCCAGCACCTTGTTCTGATAGGAGACCAGAAGCTGCTCAAAGCGTGCGTCCTGAACGCGGACATTGTTCTTGATGCGGCCATAGTTGAAAATGTCCCACCGGAAGGAAAAGGGTGTGAAGAAGCCCACCAGGCTGTCGCCATTGAAAATCCCGTTACTGTTGCCCACGGCAAACCCGATGGATCCGCCGATGGCGAAGTGCGGGTAGAGGTCGGCTTCGGCAACCCCAATGAGCGCTCCCTGGGCCGCCGCCTGGAATTCCGCAAGCCGGATGTCCGGCCGGCGGCGCAACAGGTCTGCGGGGATGCCCACGGCCACCTCCGCCGGTGCTCCCGGAATAGGCGCCGGGCCCTTCAGGCGTTCCGAAAGATCGCTCGGCGGAATCCCCAAAAGGACGCAGAGACCGTTTTGGGCCTGCCGGACGCTGATTTCCAGCACCGGGATGGTGGACTGGGTGTTGTGCAATAAGGATCGCGCCTGCTGAACATCCAGTTCAGATGTTTCGCCCCCTTTGAAGAGAACCTCTGCGATTCTGAGACCTCTTTTTTGTATCTCCACATTATTTCTTGCAAATTCAAGCCGTTGTTCCAGGGTTCGGATTACCACATAGGCGCCGGAGACCTCGGCCGTCAGGAGAACCAGCAATGTGTCGTAGCTTGCAATGGAAGCCGCAAGACCTGCATCGGCCGCTTCAACCCCCCGACGGAATTTCCCCCAGAAATCGAGCTCCCATGCCGCGTTGAACCCGGCTTGGAATACATCAGCACTGGTATTGGCCTGGTCCCGTATATAATCGGGTAATTCGGAGAGTGGCGGGGCGTTCTTGCTGGATTTCTGATAGGCATATCCGCCGCTCACATTCTGGGTCTGGGGGTATTGCAGCCCCACTGCGATTCCCAGGATGGCACGGGCTTCCAGGATGCGGAGGCCTGCAACCCGAAGGGACAGGTTTTGCTTGCAGGCCATGGTAATGAGGTTGTCCAGCACCGGATCATTTAACACATGCCACCATGTGCTGTAATCCGCTGCTTCCGCTTTGATTTGCGGATCCGCCGTTTCAGCCCAATTTTTTTCAACTGAGGCGGAAGGTTTTATAAAATCGGGTCCCAGGGTCGTGCAGGATATTAACAAACATGCCGGGAGCATCAGGAACAACAAGGCGCGAGCCCATACTGAAATCATTTTCCGCCAGGGTGGTACCGGTAGAAGGGTCAACCTCTCTATCTCAAGCATGGGGTATGAATCTCCTTTTTTAGGCTGCGTCCTCGTTGGACATTTTGCCGGGTCCCTTGACCCTGAACAACAGTGCGTACAGTACCGGCACAACACCCAGGGTGAGTACCGACCCGAATATGAGGCCCGCGCCCAGGATGATGGCCATGGCATAGAACAGCGGGTCCTTTGATAAAATAAGCGGCATGACACCCAGCACCGTCGTGACCGTGGTCATCAAAATGGGGCGGAACCGGGATACGGCCGCCGTCATAACGGCGCTGTAAGGCTCGGCACCCTGGCGCCTTTCCGAATCAATTTTATCCAACAGGACAATACCATTGTTAATGATGACGCCTGCCAGGCTTAAAAGCCCCAGCATGGCAAAAAAATCAAAGGGGGCCCGCATGGCTGACAGCCCGAAAAAGGCCCCCGTGAAAGCCAGCGGGATGGTCATAAAGATGATGATGGGTTTCCGAAAGGAGTTGAACTGCCAGATCAACAGTATAAGAATGCCAAAGACACAGAAAGGGAGCCAGCGCATGAGTTTTTCCATGGTCTCGGCCTGGGATTCCATTTCCCCGCCCACTTCCCAGCGATATCCGGCCTTCAGCTGCAATTCCGCAATGAGGGGTTCGATCTCTTTGAGCAGTTCAGGCGCCTTCAGAAATTCATGTTTGGCTTCCACTGTCACGCATCTTTCCTGGTTTCTCCTGGAAATACGGCTGTAATCCCATTCCAGTTTCAGGTCGGCAATCTGGGTTAAGGGGACACTGACGCCTTTTTTGGAGTAAACGGTGACGTTCAAAAAGTCGCTTAAGGCACTTCTCTCACGCTCCATGGATCGAAATATCACGGGGATGGCCACATCTCCTTCACGGTATTCCGTCACTTCGGCACCGTCCATGTGGGCTTTCAATGAGGTGGCCACCTCTTCGGAGGTAATACCCGCCCTGCGGGCGCGCGTCTGATCCACCACCACGGTTGCTTTGGGAACCATATTCTCCCAGGTGTTTCTGACGTCGAGTGTGCCGGGCATGGCTTTGAGACCTGCCGCCAGCTGGTTCCCTTTTTTAAACAGGTAATTAGGATCGAGGCCGTAAAGACGGATTTCCAAAAAACCGGGCTCTTCGGCGCCCATCCACATCTGCTTGACCCGCCCTGAAACGCCGGGAAACGCTTCCGCCAGGTGATGACGGACCCGTTCCACCAATTCCGGAACCTCCTTGGCGCCTTCGGTGTTCACCACCACAAAGGCCAGATGGGGATCCGGATCAAACGGTGCCAGCACCAGGAAAAAGCGGGGGCCTCCGGTGCCAACATAGGCGATGGTGCTCGTAATTTCAGGGTTTTTCTCTTTGTTGGAAAGCCATTTTGTGAGACGGTTGACTGCTTTTTCCGTGGTCTCAATTCTGGTTCCTGCCGGCAAATCCAGATACACCAGGAATTGATTCCGCTCACTGGGACCAAAAAATTCCTTGACCAGATTGGTACTGACCCAACCTCCCAGTAAGAGTGTGCCGACTGCCAGAGTGAGCACGAAAACCCGAAAGCGCAGCACCTGTTTCAAGATGCCCTTGTAAACTTTGTAAAACCGCCCTGAATAGGGATCCTCCTTTTTGCTCTCGGTGCTGTTTTCCGCTTGAGCTTCGTGGGATTTTGTTTTTTCCTTCTTCGGTTTGACTTTCATAAACCATAAGCACATGGCAGGGGTCATGTACATGGAAAGGAACCAGGAGGAAATGAGCAGCAGGATCACCACCATGGGAAGGGAGAACGCATAATCCCCCGTCTGCCCGTCGATCATCAACATGGGGACAAAGGCCAGAATGGTGGTCAGGGAGGAGGTGAGGAGCGGAACGGCAAGGGTTGTCCCCGCTTCAATACAGGCCAGCCTCTTTTCAACACCATTTTCAAGACGGGTGCGGATGTCCTCGGCCACCACAATGCCGTTGTCCACCAGCATGCCCAGTGCGATGATGGAAGAGGCGATGGAGACCCGCTCCAGTTCAATATTGAAAAACCGCATGGTGACCATGCCCAAAAGCATGGTCATGGGAACAAAGGAGCCGACAATCAAACCCGTACGGATGCCCAGAAACAGCATGACCACCACCAGGACAATGACCAGGGTCTGATAGACATTGCTGAGTCCCCCGTTAACGGACGCCTCAACCAGGTCAGGCTGAAAGGTGGCATATTCAAGCACATATCCGATGGGGAGATCCGCCGTAAGCTGGTTCAGTTTTTGAGTCAACAGGTCCCCGAACGCCACGGAGTTGGTGCCCGGAATAATAGATACACTGACGACAATGGCTTTATGGCCGTTGAAATAGGCGATGTCCTTGGCTGGATCAATGTAGGCCCGCTCCACCTCCAGCAGATCTTTCAGCGCCATGGTCTGCTCTGTTCCGGGAATAGCGATCTGGACCCTTCCAATATCCTCCACGGAACGGAAATTTCCGGAGGGTTCCACGATGATGTCCTGCCCAGCCGCATCGATTCGGCCGCCGGGCAATACCACGTTCTGTTGAAGCAATGTGTCTCTAATCTCTCCCAGGCTGATGCCGAACTGGGACAGTTTTGAAGCGGAGAACTTCAAAAAGACCTGCTCATCCTGAACACCGTAGAGCTCCACCTTTCGAACCCCTTTGAGCTCGTACAGCCTGTCGCGGATATCGCGCGCCACAAGCCGCATTTCAGCCATGGAAAACCCGTCGGCCCAGAGCGCCATGGTGGCCACCGCCGTAAGGCCGAATTCATCATTGACAAAAGGCCCGATGGTGCCGGACGGCAGCTCTGGCTGGATATCGATCATCTTATTGCGAACCTTCTGCCAGATGGTATCCAGGTCATTATATTCATCCCGGGTTTCGGCGTGGATAATGGAGGTGCCGGATTTGGAATCGGACCAGATGTCAGCGATTTCCGGAAGGGTACGGATCTGGGCTTCCAGCTTGCGGGTGATGAGCTCTTCCACATCAGCCGGTTTCATGCCGGGATAAAAGGCTACAACCACCACCTCGCGGATGGTGATGGGGGGATCTTCCTGGCGGGGGAAATGAAAAAACTGACTGAGGCCTATCAGAAGCACGGCGGCTATGAAGACAATGGTCAGCCGCGTATTATCTAATGCAAAGCGAGTGATAAAGGACATATCATAAACCCCTAATTCGTTTTCATCAGCTTAACCTTTTGGCCATCTTCCAGAAATGTCACGCCTGCCACGGCGATAATGTCCCCCGCTTTGACCCCTTCGGTGATACCCACCCAATTACCCCTGACGCCCCCGCCTTTGACGGGCGTTTTCTTGACCGTGGCGGTTGCTTTATCGAAAATGAAAATATAAAAATCGGATTTGTCACCCCCTTTGGTAACAGCGGAAAGGGGGACCAGGTAACCGGCTTTTTGATCTTTGGAAGAGAGCATCAGTATGACTTCAGCTGTCATCCCGGGACGTATCCCGTTGTCGGCATCAACCACGGCCACTTTGACGGGAAAGGCATTGGCCGTTCCGGCAACGGAACTGATCTCGGATACGATGCCTTTGTAATTGTGGTCGGGCACGGTTGGGAATCGAATTTCGGCAGGGAGGTCCAAATGAATTTCGCTGATAACCGTCTCGGGAATCTGGACGGCGACCTCCATGGCACGTTCAGAAAAAAGAATAAACAAGCGTTCCCCACGTTTGACTTCCTGAAAGGGATCCACATATTTTTCGCCGATGACGCCGTTAAAAGGCGCAACCAGTACTGTTTTTTCGAGATCCCGTTTTTCCAACTTGACCTGGGAACGGGTATATTTGACGTTCTTGAGGGCGCTGTCATAGGCGGCTTTCGACTTGTCAATGGCGGACTGGCTGACCGCGCCCGCGTCCATTTTGGCGATCCTTTGGAAACGGTCCAGGTCATTCTTTTTGTCGGCAAGTTGGACTTTTGCGCGTTCCACCGCCGCTTCTGCCGCCTGAACATCCAACAAAAAGGTGCGTTCATTTAAGATGGCTATGGTCTGCCCTTTTTCCACACGGTCGCCCACCTTGACGCGCACTTCCTTCACATTTCCGGGTACCTCAAAAGCGAGGATGGAGCTGTCCACCGCCTCCACAACACCTGAGAACTTTCGGACAGGCCCTAAGGTCTTTTCGGCAACGGTAATGGTTTTGATTGCTCGGATTCGCTCAATGGGTTTGGGGGCTTCCTCCTGACAGCCACAGATCAGAAAAAGCACCAAGACTCCCAAGAATATACCCAGCCGGGATTTCCAAAATCCTATATTCATTGTGAAAAACCTCATTATAAGTTTAAACAAATGGTCATGCGTATATCATAACTGCGATCCAATCTTTCCGGGTCATCTGTTTGTTCAACTCGTAGAGTTCAACCCCGGCCCCTAGTAGAGATAACCTGATAATAGGGGAGATACTTTGTCTTTGTCAACTTCACGTTGCCATTTATTCCAGCGAAACGCTCGGAATAGGAAAGGTGGCGGTGACCGTGAGGGTGGTCCCCTCCAGTGTGGAACGCGCGCCGGTCTCCCAGAAAAAGCGCGCGTTGAGGAACCCGTACAGTGTGTTCGACGTCATGATCGGGATTGTCAGCTCCGGTCCCACACCGAATACCCTCTGCCTGGCCAGCTTTCGCCCTTTGAGCAACGGCTCAAAGTCCGGCCCCACATCGTCGTGAGTCACTTGAAATTGTGCATAGTAAGAGAGGCCAACGGTAAGTGTGCCGCCCAAAAAGGACTTGCCCAGGCCACCCTCTAGGGTCAGAATGTCTCCGACCCAGACGTCGGTGTTTCTTTTCTTCGTGTGCATCTCATAAAAGGCAGTGGTCGCCACGTGCCAGGTCCTGGCCTCGTCAAAATAGACCGTCGCTCCTGCGAATGGTTCGAAACTCCACATCCCCAGACCAAGATTATCCGAAGCGCCGGGTTCGTACCTTCCGGTGGGGGCAACCACCCCGAGGCCGGCGGTGAAATCAGCCCGCTGGGTATGCCAGCCCAGGTTGACGGGTTGAAAATAAAGGTCGGTGAAACCGGTGTTCGTGGACTGATCGAGGCCTAAAACAGGCGCTTCCAGTGCATTGTTTGTAAGGCTGGGGAAAAGCATAAATCCGTAGTTCGCGCCCAGAAACTTGAAATCGCTCACGTACCAAAGTGAGGCGGCATAGCTGTTCATGTCTATGGAACCGGGTTGACCCGGGACGGGGCCGACGGGGTCACCATTGCTGTCCAAAAGCCTATCGGCGTCGTAGCGGAGGTACACGGCCGATAAATACAAACCGGGATCTGGCTGGGTTCCGGATAGAAGACCGTAGTCACCACGAAAATTGTGCCCCAGGAATGCGGCGTGGGCCAGACTCGAGGTCAGTAGACAGACTGCAAACAAAACTGCGATCAGTCTGACTTTCTTCACTTTCATATCTCCTTTCCGGTGATCATTTCGCTATACCTGCCTCTGCGCTTTTCCGTTGTTGTGATGCGATCTGTTCTCTGGCCAATTCAAAGCCCCCGGTTTTCGAAACTTCGGCTATGTTCATGGCGAATGTCTGGCCAAGTACTCTGGCTGCGCCGATTAACACTTCGAAGTTTTGGGATTTGAAATGTTTCTCCATGGCTTGGCGTGTCTTCCATTCTCCAACCAGAAGATAGGTATTTTCCTTTTCGGAATCCCAGTACACGCTGAAATCAAGACAACCCTTTTCTTTACGAATACTGCGCAAGATAGAGCTCATACTGTTGAGAAATTCGTCCGGTTTATAGGGTTTGATTTCGATCTTTAGTTGACAGACTAGCATTCTATAATCCTGAGGAACGGAAATCTTTTTTTGGGAAACTTATTGATCCAATTCAAAGTATTTCAAAGACCGTGCCAGTTGAAAAACAACGAAAGTTTTGTTCTAACTAGCCGAAAATCAATAGAATATTAACTTTGATGAGTGAAGTGGAAGCCAAGAAAGGATTAAAGAAAAACACCAAATATGGTTTCCTAAACCATATTTGGTGTTTTATCGGCGTAGGCTTTAGGGCTTGGATGAGGAAAGGAGGTTAGGATTTTGGTCTTTTAATGCCAAGTTTCTTCATGCGGCCGCGAAGTGTATTGACATGCATGCCTAAGGCTAAAGCTGCGCTGTTTTTGCCCCCGATCCTCCAGGTTTTGGCTTTCAGAATCCGCAGGATATAATCGCGCTCCATTTCTTCAAACGATTTAAAGTTGGTGAGCGTAGAATCCGCAACTTGGGGAAATTCAAAATCCAGCCTTTTCCCCCGGGCAGTAATCAATGCACTTTCAACAGCATGTTTCAATTCTCTTACGTTGCCCGGCCAGGAGTAGTTCTGCAACATCTGCATGGTACGTTTGGGGATTTCAGTTATGTCTTTTCCCATTTTTCTTGCGAGTTGGTCCAGAAACCATTGA
This sequence comes from Desulfobacteraceae bacterium, assembly GCA_016844935.1. Classification (GTDB taxonomy): domain Bacteria; phylum Desulfobacterota; class DSM-4660; order Desulfatiglandales; family Desulfatiglandaceae; genus NaphS2. Next base: position 15,601 of record JAERTK010000184.1, read on the forward strand.
ACCAGCAGCGGAATGTCTTCCGGGTGTTCACGCAGTGGGGGCACCGTAATGGGAAAAACCTTCAGCCGATACCACAGGTCCTCCCGAAAACGGCCCTTGCGTACTTCTTCTTCAAGAACGCGGTTTGTGGCGGCGATGATGCGGGCATCAGAGTGCAGTGTGCGGGGGCTCCCCAGTCTTTCAAACTCGCCGCTTTCAAGCACGCCAAGCAGTTTGGGTTGAAGCTCGAGCGGGAGTTCGCCGATTTCGTCCAGGAAGAGCGTTGACCCCTTGGCCAGTTCGAAGCGCCCGAGCTGGGTTGTCGTCGCTCCGGTAAAGGCCCCTTTTTCGCGGCCGAACAACTCGCTTTCAATCAGTTCCCGGGGCAGGGCCGCGCAGTTCACCTTGACCAATGCCCGTTTGCTGTGAGGGCTGAGTTCATGCAGGGCTCGGGCCATTAACTCTTTACCCGTCCCGGTTTCCCCCAAGATAAGCACAGGAGAATCCATGGGGGCGACCTGCTCGACTCTGTGCAGCACATATTTCAGCGATTCACTCTGACCGATGATATTTTCAAAGTTATGTTCCAATTTGATTTCATCTTGCAGGTAGGCGCTTTCAGCCTCCAACCGGTCTTTCAACTGCTCGATCTCTTCAAGAGCAGTACGGAGCTCGATTTCAGCCTGCTTTTGTTCAGTGATGTCCATGTTGATGTTAACGACGGACTCGACACTTCCGTTCTTGTCTTTGATCGGGTACAAGTGGATTTGAATCCAGCGCGACCTCGCCTCTACATCCTCCACCCCCATCTCGTCGAGTGCACGGTTCCCAATGTATTCGATCGGCGGCAGGACTACACTCTCTCCCGCGTAGGCTCTTTCGACCAGCGGCTCAACGCCAAGATCCTCGAGCTGCTTGTCGGTTCGATGGTTGTATCTTGCAAAGACCTCAGTTGCCTCTTCCCTGTTCAGGCCCCACTGGGAATACCAGGCAGGATTCACATCAGTGAACTGCCCATCGGGCGTAAAAATTGCCATAGCCAGCGGAGACTGCTCCACCAGATTTCGGAACCGTGCTTCGCTCTCAGTGACCTCAGAGGTACGTTCATCGACCAGTTGCCCAATATGTTGCTGGCTCCGGTGCAGGCTCATATGTGTTCCCACCCGTGCCAGGATCTCCAGCTCCTGGAAAGGCTTGGAGATGAAATCTACTCCCCCCGCTTCGAAACCTTGAACCTTGGCTTCTGCATCGTTTAACGCACTGACAAAGATGATGGGGATATGCTTTGTCCGTTTGTCCTGCTTAAGACGCCGGCAGAGCTCAAAACCATCGATCTCCGGCATGCGAACGTCCAGCAGGATTAGTCCGGGCGGCTTGGCCAGCGCCGAGTCAAGGGCTGTTTGCGCTCTTTCAGCTGGTCGAACTTGATAGCCCTCTTTTTCCAACAACTCAGTGAGCAACCGAAGGTTGGGAATTTCATCATCAACGATAAGGATGTCATCTTCAATGTTCATATCACATTTCCCAGCAGGTTTTGGTCGTCTGGTTCTTGTCTCCAATCATGTCCCCTGAGAAAATCCCCGAAACATATACCTGTTCATCCCTTACATAATACACCGCGGGACCTGCTGTATTATAAACCAAATATGGTGTCAAAGCCATAGTTGTTTTCTTATACAGTTTCTTTTCTGACTCCCGATCTCTTTATTGATTCAGAGTTTCATTTTACTGCAGTCTGGCGGCAAAGTGCCTGACGCTTCTCAGTTATGTACCACCGAAGCGTGGTTATACGCCCAGTATTGTTCACATTAATTCTTGACAAATGCCAACCCCAAATATTATCTATGGACCACTAAAGTGAAGTATTTTGATGGCCTCCGTGCAATTCTGATCACTTAAGGGAACTGGAAGAAGATAATATACGCATATCGTGCAGAACTTTTGTTCGTCTTCAAGGCGTGATAGAAAGTGCATAGTGGACTATGTGCCTGTTATCACAACGCAGAAGACGGGCAAAAAGGCAAACAGGATGCGTGGATTATTTTTTGGAAGTTCCCTAAGAACATTATGAACTGTCACATTGAAATATTTATCGAAGGCCGCTGGGTAACAGCCGCGGTTCTTGAACCCAAAAGCGGAGCATTGGATCTGGGAATCGGTGGCGGTGGCTGGTTGCAATACGACATCGACTACGCTGCAGCATACCTGGGCGAAAGGGCGGCGGAACTTATCCCCGGGCTTACGGTTGGTTTTGAACTGTTCCCATATGAGCAATGGCCACCGGTGCTCGTGGATCTCCTGCCGGGAGGCGCTGGCCGGCGCGCATGGCTCAGGCGCATGCAGATTGAAAGAGATGGCCCCCAAATGGATTGGCATTTGCTCTTAAGGGGCGCCGGGACACCTCCGGGCAATCTCAGGATTGCCGAAGCTGTTCCTTCACCCCCGCCTGATCACTTCAGATTGGGATTTCCCCGCGGGGACGTCATCGAGCAGCGGGAACGATTCCTTGATTACGCAGAAGAACGCGGTGCTTATGTAGCAGGGGCTTCCAGCGTACAAGGGGAAGCGCCGAAATACCTTCTCGTGGAGGACCATGCCGGGCTGTTTCATGCAGAGGGCGCCCTGCCTGACGAAAAAGCCAGCAAATTCTGGCTCGTAAAATTTCCACGGGGCCGCCGTACAGACGGGCGAAATCAACAAGTCCTGCGCAATGAAGCCGCCTACCTGGAAGTTGCCAGGGGTTTCGGCATTCGCGCCGGTGAGCCTCTTGTTTATGAAGAAGGCGTGCTGTTTGTACCGCGTTTTGATCGGAAGGCCTCGGATGGCCGCGTTGAACGTCTGGGTATGAACAGCCTATATGCCTTAGCCAATATCCCCGGATTCGGCGCTGTGGTGCATCACGACGTCTATTGCCGTGCCTTGGCGCGGGTCGCCTCAGATCCCACGCGGGAGCTGCGGGAATACATGCTGCGCGACATCCTTAACCTGGCCCTACGCAACACCGACAATCACGGACGGAACGGGGCCGTTCTAAGAACAGGGGCCCATGTGGGCCTTTCGCCGCTTTTCGACTTCGCGCCCATGTTTCTGGACCCGGAAGGCATCGGCCGTGTCAGCCGATGGGATGATGAGCAGCCAGGCAGTCAACCGGAATGGGGGATCATTTGCGAAAAATTCGAGAATCTCATGCCTTCCGGCGAAACCAGAAACTGGCTGGCGGACTTGAGCAAGGTAGTCCGGCGATTGCCCGATGTAATGTACAGCCAGCATGTGGATGACGACATTATTCAGAGACTCGACGGTTGGATTAACGAGGTGGCGGCAGGTCTTGCAGAAGCCCGGCCGCGGGCATGGAGGAGAAACCCATGAAACGATTCACTCCAGCTGAAATGGCCGGAATGAAAGAGACGCTTTACATGGACCTTGCCCGAGGCAATATCGATGTGCGGGAAGCTACACGGCGGATGCGTAAAATCCTCGGAATGAGTCAGAAGGATTATGCCCGAAAAGTAGCCGCCATTTCCCCGCGGATACTTTCCCAATTCGAGAACGGTTCAGGCAACCCGACCCTGGCAACGTTGGAAAAAATCGCCACGCCGTTCGGCCTCAAGGTTACCTTTTTACCGCCGGAGTTTTGGAGGATGAAGGGAGAAAAGGAAGCTTCAGCCGAGCATGAAGAAGCCGGACGTCCTTAAATCCCAAATACATGGCCAAAATCCCCTCTACTTTAGACCAACGTCTTTTAAAGCCTCTTTGCAGCGTTTGGTCAATTGTTTACTCTTCTTCTCGAGACAGCCCAGCAGACGGCCTTCACCGGGTGCAACAGCGCTACAGTACTTGTCTAAATCCGCATCGCACTCGTTGGCAACGTAGCTGAGAGCTGCGACCGCTCTCTCAAGCTGAGCGGCGGCGTCATAGAGCGCATACTCACATTTCGGCGACAGCTTGTCGCTGTATGCATAAAGGCAGGACAAAACACGGCCCTCTCCGGGGGTCACGTCCTTACAATATTTCTCAAGTTCCACCTTGCAACCGTCGGCTATTGACTGAACCAGGTTCTCACCCGCGACTGCATTGGAGAAAAACAGCGACATCATACCCAACGTGATCAAGACAATCAGTGTTCGTTTCATTTTGCTCCCCTTTTTGTTTTTTGACTTTGATTAAAGATATAATTGAGAATACATGCGAGTGTCTACAACTAAAAGTGGACTCCATGCAACTCCCTATGGCAACGATTCAAAAATCCTGCCATACCCAATCCGGATTATGGACGGGCCCTTTATCCGCCTTCAACCTTCCGGAGTTTTTGCTGCTGCATTACAACTCACTGTTAGAATCTTTTACCCCGGTTACTTCAAACTGTACATTCGACGGTCTATTTAGTGTCTGAACGAAAACTAGGATTTTTTGTCAAGATCAAGGAAGATCAAAATTTTAACCGCAGGAATACATTTAGTATTTCGAGGATTAAAATTTTTATCTGACGCAGAGATTGGCGAAAAAGACAGTTTTCGTTCGGGCACTATTTAACATGCCATCTCCGCCTGTTTGCTGATTTCCGCCATTAACCCCAACACAACCGATAAAACCGATAAGGCATACGAGTACCACACAAATAAGTCTTCCCATCTACAACATCTCCTTGAGGTCAATTTAACCGGAGCGCGACTATATCAACCTATTGATTTAACAATGCGCTCCCAATGCTTGACCATGTATAGAGGGATTGAAAGAATTCTATCATAGAATGAAAGCTTTTGCATGGAAAAGCGAATCCCGAGCGGACAGGAGGGGTGTTCTTTTAGAAAAAGGTGCATGCTTTTCAACGTTCCGGTTTTTCCGGCCTTAACCTCGACTGGGTAAACTGTTGATTCTGATGTTACGAGGTAGTCAACTTCAGCATTACTGCTCTTTGCGTCCCTTGCCCAGAAATATATGTTTCTCTCCTCATACCAACCAATTGCCGCAAGGATCTCCTGTCCGACATACTGTTCTATGACACAGCCCAAATTTGCAGTCAAGAGATTGTCATTAAACATTAACTCGGCGCCTAATCTGAGAGATCTTTGCATCAGGCCAACATCAAGAAACAATATCTTGAATATCTTTTCATTTGTTTGGGCGCCAAGAGGGACCCCATATCCTGACGAATGTATCACCCTGTTCAAACACTGAGCTTCTTCCAAAAGCAGAAGGGCGTCTTTTAAGGCACGTGACTGTACATTCGGGTTGACGTGGGAATACTTATACCTTTCTCCAACCATACGCGGCGCCGATATGAAAACATCTTTAAGGTACTTGTGTTTGGCGGTTGATGAATACTTGGAAAAATCCGCCTGGCACGTTTTGATGATGGATGTCTGAAGCATGTTGATCTCTTCAGGAGAAATATCTTTCAAATATTCTGAAACAACTCCCGGCATACCTCCAATAATCAGGTACTTTCTAAGAAGTTTCTCAAGTTCTTTTTCATACAACGGGTCGATGCCCGAGTCGATGTTTACGCCTTCCAGGTAGTGCCTGAATTTGTCAAATCCCAGAGCTCCCAGGAATTCATCAAATGACAGCGGGCCCATAAATAGAAAAGTTATGCGTCCTACAGGCATCCTGAATTCGCTGCTCTTAAAGGCAAATTCAACTAGAGAACCTGCTGCAATAACGTGCAGTTCAGGGACTTTTTCATAAAAATAGCGCAACGCTACTATTGCCTGCGGGCATTCTTGAATTTCATCCAAAAAAAGAAGGGTTTTCCCGGCCTTTATCTCCGATCCGGATAGAACGGAAATCTTTTCTATGATTTCTTTCACGTCAAGAGATGGAAAACACATGGAAAATTCAGGTCGCTCTTCAAAATTCACCGCCACATGGTTTTCAAATGATTTTTTTCCGAATTCGATTATGGAATGCGTCTTTCCCACCTGACGTGCTCCCCTTACGAGAAGAGGACGTCGTGAACGGCTCTCTTTCCACTTGCTCAGTTCCGGATCAACATCTCTTATTATGTTCATTGTGATTTTATGCTTCTTTTTTAAATATGGATTTTCAGGGAAAAGTGGCGCATTAATCACTTATGTGTCATACTTTGTGAGCTTGCCGCCCGCTCCAATTCCAAGACACACAAAAATTAATTGTCTGCAGTATATACAAGGGTGTTATAGGCTAACATTGAATAAAATACAAGGTAAAATATCGCTGTGTGAAAAGCGACCTGCGAAGAACTCAGTATGCTGGACGTTATATTCCTGGAAATGATGACCAAGAAAGAATCCTTCTGAAAACTGGGGCTTGGTTCTAACTTCACCCATTTAGCCTGAGGAATGAAAAAAACAAATTCAATTTTAGAAAGTACGAAACATTTCAAATTGATGGCGAAGCAGCATGCGTTTCAGGCCTGAAGGGCCGTGACATACCAGCCCAGGGCAACGCCCTGGGAACAGGTTACAAAGATAGTTGAGCCCTGAAATGGCGTGACATTATGCGAATAAGCTACAGGCAATTTCAATTTATGTAACGCCCTTTCAGGGCTGAGATTGTTGTTAAATCCTCACTTGCGCATTTATTTTTTTCCGAGACCCTTAGTGCTGCGGAGATGAAAGTTCTGAAGCGTCTGACGAAATATTATCTCACATTGAAGCCTTTGGGAATTATGGCAGCATTGCAATGTGAGGAGTTAAGGGAACTTCCAAAAAATAATCTACGCATCCTGTTTGCCCTTTTGCCCGTCTTCTACGTTGTGATAACAGGCACATAGCCTGCTATGCACCTGCCATCACGCCTTGAAGACGAACAAAAGTTCTGCACGATATGCGTATATTATTTTCTTCCAGTTCCCTAAGGGAGGTGCACTGTAATGAAAAACAGACCTGACAGTATTCTTTCAGTCGTTCATGAGACGGCAAAGGGTTTGCGCGATGCGGGTATTATGAATGAGATAACCATGCGCGAATTTGATGCGCTTTGTCTGTTTCCCGTGAAAACGTATCAGCCACAGGAAATTAAAAAGATACGATTGCGCTATCGCGTTAGTCAGGCGGTATTTGCTGCCTACCTGAACGTGAGCAAGACATCTGTGGCGAGCTGGGAGTCGGGTGGAAAAAAACCCGGCCCTGCGGCAGTCAAGCTGCTTAACCTGGTGGATCGAAAAGGAATTGAAGCAGTTGCGTGATCCAGTGGCTTGGGGAGGGAAAGGTGAAAGGGCGGAGTTGCGGCGGATTGTGCCGGAGTATCGGGCGGATGATGGAGGACGCCCCAGTGAAATTTGCTCCGTTGAAACTTCGTCTATTTCATGGGCAGGGAATGCGGGTGATGGATGAGGCGTGGGATAGTAAGGGGTCTCATTGGGTAAAAATTATTAGTGTTCCAATCAGTGGTTTGGCGATTGTTGGGGTGGCGCATCATTATTTTTGGGTAGTGGGGTAAGAAACACGTTGACTGATGACAAGTTAAAAAAACAAATTAGACTTAGGCACAATACCCGTGAATGAATTGCCTTCACTGTTGTAGAATCGTTGATATCTTCAGTTAATCGTCAAAATACGAAGGAATTATATGAAAAAGCAACAAAAACACGCTTGACCAGATCACGCTTCTGATTTCGTTGCATAATCTC
>JAERTK010000185.1 GCA_016844935.1 Desulfobacteraceae bacterium
GTCGGGAGTTGGGCACCAATCGACCGGTTCTACTAGTGGTGAGCTCGGACGGATTTACGAACGCATTCAGTGTCAATGTCTGTGAATAATAAAGGTGACCAATCTTCTGCTATATGATCACTTTAAACAGAGACCAGCCCCGGCCCATCTCACCCACCGCTGTACGGACTCCCCAAGCCGGGTGGAACCACAAGGTTCCCCCGGCCCTTGCTTATAAAGACGGATTGCACGTTCAGCGAAATCACGGTCTTTTGGGCGACGCCAAGCCGTTCAGATAACCCCAAGAAATTGAATCCTTGGTCGGTTTTGGCTATCAAGGGCTGACGGAAAGATGCCTATATTTGTATTGAATTTCATAGCCTTCTAAGAAAGTCAGGATTACATCTCCCAGCCTTACAAAGCCGGGAGATGTGCGATGCTGGGTTCATGCACGTTACGTCTGACATTAGAATTGGGGTCACATTCCAAGCATAAATCCACGAATTTTCAGTGACCACGCTCAATCTTAAAAGCTATGTATGAGATATTTTTTGTGACGAAAAGGGCCTGACCGGTGTACCAGTTATGAGTCCAATATGACGATTCCGAAACTATTTACGTGCCCATCTTAATTAAGAAACGAATAAAGGAGTAAATTAATGAAGTGGATTATAATAGGTGCATTGAGTTTTCTACTGGCCAGTTGCTCTGGTGATGACAGTTCCTCCACCCATTATTCATTTTTTGAAAATTCTAACGCATTTGATGGTATTTTTAGTGAAGCTGATTTTGACAAATTATTTCCGCATGCCAATCATGGAAGATCATCTTCCATTCCAGACGCCGCCGACAAATTGTATTCCTACGACAATATGAAAAAAGGCTTAGATTTGAGAGAAGGGTTTTCTATCTTTATGAGTGAAGGCGATGACACCATTAAACGTTTGGAATTGGCTGCGATTTTAGCCAACTGGGCTCAAGAAACCACTGGAGGCTGGGATGCAGCCGAAGATGGTTATACGAGCTGGGGCTTATGTTGGTATGAAGAAGTAGGTGCGAGAGGTGGTGGTGAATGTTATTTTAATCCCGACAATGAATATCAACCTTCAAGAAAACCTACAGGCGACACCTGTTTTTTTGGAAGAGGTCCCATTCAATTAAGTCACAATGCTAATTATGGTGCTTTTTCTGCATTCTTATATGGAGACATGTTAGATTTGTTGGATAATCCCGATGCAATTTTAAGAGACGGGTCACTGGCTTTCGCATCCGGATACTGGTTTTGGACCACATATAAAGGAAGTCCTAACGTTCCCGGCAAAACCTGCCATGAAGTGATGGTGGAAGAAGGTGCTCAAGGGTTTGGTAAAGTGATTAATATTGTAAATGGGGGAATTGAATGCAACGTAGCGCTACGTCCATTGGATACTGAACTCGGGAAAAAAATCCGAAATCGAGCTGACCATTTTCAATATTTTGCAGAATATTTAGGGGTAGAAACTGAACTCCCTACTCGTCCAGAAGGTGAACGAAAAGATGATCAGATTTGGAATGATTATTATAGAGCAATTTTAGTAGGATGTATCGAGTAACAATAGGCGCGCGATAGCATTCTTATCCCCAAGCCAAAAGTTTGTTTTCATCCTTAATTTCGAATTCGATAATATTGAATTGAATATTTTAACCTAAGCGAGCGTTTCAAATATTTTTGACTAAACTTTACGAAGTAGTTTTCAACCTCTTTAAGGGTGATGAAAAATGACCAGAAGACTTTTTGTGCTTCTAATAATCATTTTTGCACTTTTTTCTGCTTGTGGCGATGACTCGTTCGACTCAAGCCGGGCAACGTATGTAGCCAACATTACTTGTGATGAAGGGGATACCGCACTACAGTTCGTAGGGCTCACTGAGAACGGCACTGAAGTACCAACCGTCACCGTTCTCCAAACGTTGAGCATGGGATATGGCGTTATGAAATATCTCACCAACCAAGGGTCGGTGCCGGACTGGGAAACCGGTGTCCCGGAAAGTTGCAAAAACCGTTCAGATCTTGGTGAGGATGACGCTGGCCCATGCGTGTTTTTACCCCTATTGGATTCCTTGTCTGCAATCATTGCCGGTTACGGTATTACGAAGGAGGATATAGCTGTCACCATCTCGTATAATACAAACGGTAATACTGATTATACCGAAGAACTCATTGACAGTTTAGAGGAAACCCTCGACACATATATCGACGGATTAGGGTATGATGGACAATTAGATCTCCTGGAACATTATCACGCTGCTTACACGCACAAACAGTCATCGGGCATATCCAAGCCGGATTGGATGAAAAATCTCGACTCTTCCCTCACCCTCAGCCGGATCTCCATGCCCGGCACACACGATACGATGTCGTTCTATGGCGGTGATATAGTTCAGACACAGTCTTTGAGCCTTCAAGAGCAGCTTAATTCAGGAATCCGTGCGCTGGACATCCGCTGCCGCCACATAAATAATCGCTTTGCGATCCACCACGGCTCGGTTTACCAAAAAGCTAACTTCAATGACGTATTGAGGGTGGTGCAGAGCTTCTTAAGCCGTCATGAAAACGAAACCATCTTGATGCGGGTGAAGGAGGAATACAAACCGGAAGGAAACACCCGTTCCTTCGCCGATACCTTCAATTGGTATGCAGGGCAGTATCCTGGCCTGTTTTGGAAATACGATGGCAACTACAATCCGCAGCTTTCCCAGATTCGGGGCGGGATCGTACTCCTGCAGGATTTTAAGGCCGAACCTCCAGTCGGCATTGCATGGTATCCGCCGGTCAGTGTTCAGGATGACTACGAATTGAAGACCAACTGGGATTTGTACAAGAAGTGGGAAACGGTAAAGAGATGTCTAGACAATGCCAACAACGATACACAGGATAAAATCTACATAAATTTCCTGAGTGGTTCAAAAGGCTCCTTACCGTATTTTGTTGCAAGCGGCAAAAGTTCACCGGGCGACAATGCGCCGCTGTTGGCCACTGGGTATACGACGCCGGGTTGGAAGAACAAGTACCCCGATTTTCCAAGAGTGAACTGCGTTGGAAAATTGTGTACAATCGCCTTCTTGGGTACCAACATACTTACCAGCGATCGCCTGGGCAAATATAGACACGTTGGCATCATTATGGCAGATTTTCCTGGGAAACAGCTGATACAGAAGGTTATCGCCCGAAACGGCTTTTAAAAATAATGAAATGAAAACTTGATCAGCACAAAAGCGCAGCGCTTGGTCGTCTGGAACGCCCAATTTGGCATCTAACCGATTTGCACTAACTGCTATTATGTTGTGGGTTGAGGTGAGCCATGTTCCTCACGATTTCTTGGATGTATGGAAACCACTGAATATCTTTACAACCGTCAAGCGTCTAATGGGCTAAAGTATGACATTTGGAAACGAGGGAAAGGCCAAGAGCAACGGAGAACAGGTGGAAAAAATGATTCGGATCGGCAGAGAACTGGGTCTGGAACCCGCCACCCCCGATGAGGCGCGGACCATTTTGGGTCTGAAAGGGCTTGATCAGGTAAAATATTGATCAGTTATCACTCATGAGATGACCGACGGCGCCTTCCAGGCCGTCAATGGTCAACTCGAACATGGGGAATATTTCCCGAATCATATTGATGCTTCGGGTGTAGGGCCATTCCGCCGCCATCTTGGGGTTGATCCAGACGGAGTGGGGGAAGGTGTCGGCGATAAACCGCAGTCTTTCGTGACTGGGCAGTGTGGATCTTTCCTCGATATGGATGCTCCCATCCGAGGCCATCAATTCATAGGGGGCCATGCTGGCATCTCCCACGATGACCACTCGGGTTTCCGGATCCCTCCGGATCAGCTCATCCACACGAACCGGTTTTCGGTACCGGGCAGGATCCTGCCAGATCTGGTCGTAAATGGTGTTGTGGAAAAAGTAAGTATTCACTTCCTTGAACTGAGCCCGGGCGTAGTAGAAGAGGGTCTGTACCATTTCAATGTAGGGATCCATGGACCATCCCCCGTTATCGATGGCCAGGATAACTTTCAGACGGTCTTTTAAACTCCGCTCAAAAATAATCTCTATCTCCCCTGCGTTTTTCATGGTCTGGTAAATGGTCTCATCGATGTTGACCACATCCCTGGGCCCACTGGGCACCATATTCCGGAGCCGTTTCAGGGCTTCGCCGATCTGGGCCTGGGTCAACGGTCCGTCCTGGGAATAGTCCTTGTACCGCCTGTCCATGGCCACCTTTACCGCGGACTTGTTTCGGGAAACGCCGCCCACCCGCATGCCGCCCGGGTGATAACCCGAATGGCCCACCGGAGAGGTGCCGCCCGTACCGATCCATTTGGCGCCCCCGTGATGTTCTTCTTTTTGTTCTTCGAGGCGGTCGAGGAAGTATTGAAGCAGCTCTTCCGGGCTTAATTTACTGAGCTCGTCTTCATCCATCCCCAGTGCGTCAGCGACACCTTTGGGATCCTTGAGCCATTCTTCCAGCATGGCCTGGGCCACCTGGCTGATTTCAAACCCCTCCGGTTCCTTTAACTCGGCGCCCTCAAAACGGTGCGCGAAAGCCTGGTCGTAGAGATCGAAGTATTTTTCGCTCTTCACCAGGATGGATCTGGCCGCCGTATAAAAATCCTCAATGGATGTGATCAGACCCATACCCAACGCCTTCTGAAGGCGCAGGAAGCTTGTGGGTGACACCGGGATGCCCACTTTTCGGAGCAGAAAGAAAAAGCTGGTAAACATGGTATTTAGATCCTCATGCGGGCGGAGGCATTTTTGGCGATGGCGTAGTCGGGGCTTTTCTTGAACAGAACACCCAGGTATGGCAAGTCACCTTTCACCAGGTTCTTGGCTTTAAAATCAGGGTCCGCCTGCAGGGCACGAATCCAGTTGATCAGTTCCCGGGTGGCCGGCTTTTTTTCAATCCCGCGAAATTCCCGCACCTTGTAGAAAGCACGAATGGAGCTTTCAAGGAGATCTTTGCCGATTTCAGGAAAATGGACCTGAATGATTTTGTGCATCATGTCTGTATCGGGAAAAGCAATATGGTGGAAGTTACACCTTCCCAGAAACGGGTCGGACAGATCCTTCTTGGCATTGGAAGTGATGATGATGACCGGCCTGTTCTTAGCGGTAACGGTCTTGTCAATCTCGATAATGTCAAATTCCATCTGGTCCAGAACATCCAGCATATCGTCCTGAAAATCCGTATCCGCCTTGTCGATTTCATCGATGAGCAGTACCACTTTCTCATCCGTCTTGAAAGACTGGCCGATTTTGCCCATCTTGATATATTCTTCAATGTCGCTCACGTCCCGTTTGGAATCCCCAAAACGGCTGTCGTTCAGCCGGGTGAGCGTATCGTACTGATATAAAGCCTCGATCAGTTTCATGCTGGATTTAACGTTTAGAACAATGAGCCTCATGTTCAGGGCTTCGCTGATGGCGTGTGCCAGCATGGTTTTGCCGGTGCCGGGCTCACCCTTGAGTAAAAGCGGCATCTCAAGGGCCATTGAAATATTGACGATCTGGGCTAATTCTTCATCCAGGACATATCGGGTGGCACCGGCGAATTTCTGCTGGGCGCTGTTTTCTGGCTGCATGTTTTTGCTCCTTGATAAAAACGGGATTTTTTCATAGATTCTGTCAAACATTGATGGCCTTCAGTCTCAAGGGCCTCACAGGGGCGCCTCAAAATTTCAATTTTAGAAACTAAGCATTTTTGGGTATGGGTCAACATCATTTCTTCAAAAAGAACATATCACCAGAAAGGATCCAACCATGCCGTTAGCCTTTGAATCCATCAGCCACGGTACCGTCGCCTTCGGGTTTTTCAATATTGATTCAGATATGTTGCTTCTGGATCGGTACTTCTTTTTCTCCACAGCGTTTTGCGGACATATTAATGACATTGCAGCATGGGAACCGGGTGAATCTAAGCAATTATCCTGGCAGGTGTATCATATACCGGATCCTGAAAAGGTTGGGGATCTCATGGGCGCCATTCACGGGGTCCGCTTCACCGGATTTATCGGGGAAGTGTACAAAAGATACCCGTTTCCCCAAAAAAAAGCGGATTTCAAACAGAAGCCCGGAGGGATCCGGACTCACGATATTGTTGAGGCGATCATCCAGAAATTCGGGAAACGCTCCGAGGTGCTGTTCACCCTGGATGAAGTCCAAAATGAGGCCGCCATCGGTCCGTACCGGTTCAGCAGAAGTTCATTTCAGGCTCTCATCCGTTATGTGTGGCAGGGGGGATATCCACGGTGGCGGGATGAACAGCGACCTGATTATGTCCTGACCATGAGAGATGGCATTCATGGGAGCCATTGCGACCTGCTGAAGGGTCTTGAGTTGTCACTTTGACAGACGGTCCCGCAGGCCGAGTGACATCCTCACGGGATAAAAGACGTCCATCAGAAATCCGCACTTGTAAAAATAGTAGAAAAAGGATAGAATCCAAAAATTGGAAAATGCAGGGAGTAACAAAAATGGAAATAAGAAAGGTCTCATCAAAATCACAGTTGACATTACCCAAAGAATTTGCAGGAAAACTGGTTTCTATCGAAAGTCTTTCTGAAGGGATCCTGCAGATAAAAACGGGCGAATTTATACCGCATTCCGAAAAGATTTTTCATACTGAAGAATACAGAAAGCGACTGAAGAAATTTGATCAGTGGATGGATAAACATCATCCTGAAGAATCAAACATAGAGGAATTTCAAGGTAACAGATGAAATGAAAGTTCGTCTTGACCTAAATAACGCTGATTTCCAAAAGGAATGGTTTTCTTTGCAGAAAAACGAGTTTGCAGCTTCAAAAAATACAATGCGAAAGATCTCTGAGATGGACTGGCACCAGATCTATCACGACAGGGGCTTGAAATGGGAAAAAATTCAGTCCATAAGGACAGATAAAGGAAGAGAGCTGTATACCATCCGCCTGGGTAAAAAGCACCGCGCCGTCGTATATCGCCAGGATGCGTTTATGATTTTTGTTTCACTCCACCCCGATCACGATTCTGCCTATAGAGTGAAGGGAAAGAATATACGCTTATTTTGACAGACGATCCCACATGGACTTGGCCGCCTGCTGCCCCCTGTTTTCAGTCGATTCGCGGTATTCATGAATATCCCCAGGGGGGGTGTATCCACCGCCGCCCTTCAGGCGGGCAATTCGATCCTCCAGAGGCGGGTGTGTGGAAAACAGGTTCGCCATCTTTCGGCCGGACAGGGGATTGACAATGAACATATGGGCGGTGGCGGGTTGGGCCTTCATGGGAATCTGCTTGGAATAAGCACCCAGTTTCCCCAGCGCATTGGCCAAGCCATCCGGATTTCCCGCAAGCTGCGCCCCCGTGGCATCCGCCAGGTATTCCCGGGAACGGCTGATGGCCATCTGGATCAGCATGGCCGCAACCGGCGCCAGGATAGACATGGCAATGAGGCCGATCATTCCCATGCCGCCCCCTTCCTCATCCTGGTTTCCCCCACCAAAAAAGGCGGACCAACGTGCCATGGTGGCAATAATCATAATGGCGCCCGCCATGGTGGCGGCGATGGAACCGATGAGAATATCCCGGTTCTTGATGTGACTCATTTCATGGGCCAGCACCCCGGTGGCCTCCTGGTTGTTCATGGTTCGAAGCAGGCCCTCGGTCACCGCAATCACCGCATGCTCCGGATCCCGGCCCGTGGCAAAGGCATTGGGAGAGTCATCGGGAATGATGTAAACCCGCGGCATGGGGAGCCCCGCATTCTGGGCCAGACGGCTCACCGCATGAAACAGGGTTGGGAAATCTTGGGGGTTCACTTCGGTTGCCCGGTACATGCGGAGCACGATTTTGTCCGAATACCAGTAACTGAAAAAATTCATGCCCATGGCCAGCACGAACGCTATGATCATCCCCTGTTTGCCGCCGAAAAGGCCACCGATAAATACGATCAGGGCGGTCATCAAACCCAGCAAAAAGGTTGTTTTCATCCAGTTTCCCATTTTAAGAATACCTCCTTCGGGATGTGAAGCTGATGATACCGTTCCAAAAACATAAGAATCCGCGTTCGGGTAGTCAAGGCAACCCAGTTACGTGAAGGCAGGCGCATACTCCATAAAATAGCGGTAAAAGGCTGCGAGCACCAGGGAATGGGTGATCTCCCCTTTTTGAATCATGTCCGGGATCTCGGCAAGGGGCCTCAGCACCACCTGGATATCTTCTTTATCATCCTGGTCCTGTTTGCCGGACAGTAAGACGTTTTTGGCCAGATAGGTGTAACAGGCATTGTTCTGTATGGCCGGATTAGGATGAACAAGTCCCAGAAGAATAATTTCTGACGCCCCATAGCCGGTTTCTTCCATCAATTCCCTTGCAGCAGCGCCTTCCGGTGTGTCGGATGCCTCCACGAGACCGCCGGGAATTTCCAGTGTGACATCCTGTGTGCCGTGGCGGTACTGTTTTACCAGCACCACTTCGTTTTGAGGGGTCAGGGGAATGACGTTGACCCAGGGCGTGGATTCAATGATGAAGAAATGATGCTCCTTTCCGGTGCGGGGTGAAATGGCCAGATCCGTACGCAGATTGAAAACGCGATAGCTTCTGTCTTTTGTGCTGTATACAATTTCCCATGGTTTTGGGCTCATTTTTGATGCTCCTTTAAGGTGACTCGAAAAACCGGTCGCTGTCTTCAATATCGTGAACGACGGGGATATGGGGCAAACTTTTCAAGAACATGCCGCCATACCGACTGGTCACAATCCTTTTGTCCAGAATGGCCATGATCCCCCGGTCCGATGCCTTACGAATCAATCGCCCGAGCCCCTGTTTCAGGGAAATAATGGCAGAAGGGACCTGATAATCCATGAAGGGGTTCCCACCCCCCTCCCGTATGGCTTCGATCCTGGCAGCCACCAGGGGATCGCCAGGTGACGCAAAGGGCAGTTTGTCGATAATGAGGCAGCTTAACGCCTCGCCCGGTACGTCTACGCCCTGCCAGAAGGACCCCGTTGCCAGAAGAACGGACTGAATGTCTTTTCTGAACTTTTCAAGGAGGATGGATCTGGGCGCGTCCCCCTGTTTGAAAACCGTATAGGGAAGCCGGCCCTCGATGGTTTCATAAACCCGGTGAAGGTTGAAATAGCTGGTAAACAGGACCAGAGCCCGACCCTTTGATTTCGCAAGAATCCGCATGATTTCCCCGGCGGCTTCGACGGGGAAGCGGGGGTCACTGGGGGCCGGAAGGGTTTTGGGCAGGTAAAGCAGCGTCTGGGTTTGAAAATCGAAATGTGACGCATAAAGGCCTTCAAGGGTTTCTTCCGGAAGGCCCAGGCGGCTGCGGATGTAATCGAATTTATGATTGGTGGAGAGGGTGGCGGATGTCAAGACCACGGAATGTACTTTTTCGTAGAGGAGCCGGTTCATGGCATCCGACACATCGAGGGGTGACGCATGAAGGACCAGGCTGCGCGTTCTTCTTTCGTACCAGTTCAGCCAGGTGGCATCCTTTTGGCTCACAACCTGCTCCATGCGGTGATCCAGGTCTCCCGCGCGTTCCAGAACCAGCGCCCAATGTAAATCTTTTGTTTTCTCCATAAACGGCAGGCTGGAAACAGCGGCCAGGCCGCGGCGAATTTCGCGGGCCGGGCCGTTTCTAATTTGAGAAAGCGCTTCCGGATCTACCCGTCCCCTGTTTTCGGAAGCCTCAAACAGGGTTTTCAGGATCTCAGTCGCCCCTCTTATTTGGTCCAGGGGCTTTCGAACCTCATCATTTACCTCCGGAGCAAGAGTCTTTATCTGATTTTCCAGATCGTTTGCAACATCAGAAATCTGGCGGGTACTGATGCTTTCCCCGAAATGGGTGGTGGCAATCTCTTCGATGGTATGGGCCTCATCGAAAACCGCCACCTGAAATCGGGGAATGATTTCGCCAAAGCCCCCTTTCTTGACTTTCATGTCTGCAAAAAAGAGGTGATGGTTGACGATGATAAGCCTGGCCCTGGCCGCCCTGGCGCGCAGTTTTATAAGAAAACAATCGTCTAAAAACATGCAGTCCATGCCGATGCATTGATCAGATGATGCGGAAAGGGCATCCCAGAGGGGGTCGTCATCGGCCAACCATCCCAGTTCTCCGCGGTCCCCGAACGGGGTTGTTTCAAGCCATGCTTCAAGCCGTTCCCTGACATTGTCCAAGGGGGAATTCAAGAAAGACTGCTGCTGAAAATGCTGATGAAATTTGTGCAGGCAGAGGTAGTTTTTTCGACCCTTCATGATCATGGCATCGATGCTTAAATCCGTGGCGCTTTTGAGAAGGGGGATATCCTTTTTGTAGATTTGCTCTTGGAGGTTCTTGGTGCCGGTGGAAATAACGGCTTTTTTTCCGCTCAATAGCACGGGGACCAGATACCCGAATGTTTTTCCCGTACCCGTTCCTGCCTCCACGATGACGGATGATCGTTCATGGAGGGCCTTTTCAATGAGAAGTGCCATTTCCAGTTGAGAGGGACGGACTTCAAAACCGTCGATGCGCCGGCTCAGCATACCGTCCGGGCCCAGAATGTCTTCACTGGTGAGGGGTGTTTGAATCATGGGGCGAATATAGTGGCTTGAAAGCGGAAGCGTCAATAGAAAAGGCATCTTCTCCTTTTTGAGAAAAGATGCCTTTTGTATTTAAATGCCTGTTTTAATGGATCAAAGTTTGGCGACGTTCTTGGCCTTCGGGCCGCGATCGCTCTCCTCAATTTCAAAACTCACTCGATCTCCCTCGCTGAGGGTTTTGAATCCGGGCATGTCAATGCCCGTATGATGAACAAACAGATCCTGTCCATCTTCCTGTGAAATAAAACCAAATCCTTTTCGGTCGCTAAACCATTTCACAACGCCTTCTCCCAAAGTCCTGACCTCCTTGATCTAAAGATTCATGAAATTTCATGGGTCGAATCAGATAACTCTGAAAAAAAGATTTTTCATAGTCACTAGATCCACACATGCTGCCCCACCGAGTTGCGGATGGTATTACAGGGTTTCAAAGGGGTCAAGAAAAAAATGGGCTTATAGTGAGCTATATTTAACTATTGTTATATTCTGCCTAATAAATGAGGGATGGGGAAAGGGCGGCAAAAGGACCGGGTGCGAGCCAGGGATTTGATCTGCTACTGGACGGTGGTCGAATTGGGAACGCCCATGGTGGATTTGGCGAGGAAGTTTGACATGACGCCTGCTACAGCCAACTTGAAGATTGAGTTATTTGAATATTTAAGGTCCCCTCTCCCGCATAAGCGCATTTTCTCTCAGCACCTGTCTCACCGCGGCAGGTATTTGCGCTACAATATCCACGACCTGGGTCGCAGGTGTCGGTTTTACAAAGTGGCCAGCGACACGGTTGATCCGCGCAGCCAGTCCGGCCGCATCTCTGACCGCGATCCCGGCTGCGATCAAAGCGGCCACGATGCCCGTCACCGTGTCCCCGGTGCCGCCAATGGCCTCCATGGCCTCCTCTACGGGCGCATCGATTGTGGCGTGAATTCCGAGCCGATCCGCCACATAGTCGGGCTGGCCTTTTACCAGAAGACAAGCAGCCGCATTGTCGTGCCGGTAGGCCCGCAGTATCAGCTCAGGAACCCGCATATTTTCGTGCAGGATAAAACCGCGAGTGTAAAAGGGGTGTGGGGCTTCCTCGTCTGCCAGAAAGGCCAGTTCACCCACATCCGGTGTGAACAGATCGTAATCTGGTGCCATGCCGCTCATTTTGGCGGCATACATAAAACCGGCATCTGCGATCAGCACCGGCCGAGACGCCTTTTCCTGAAGGGCGAAAAGAACCCGGTTGTGCCAGTCGACATCCGGTTGAAGATAGTGAAACACCATCACTTTCACATCTATGCCCCCCCCACCATCGGTGCTGCTCAAATGCTCATAGAGGCGGCGACTCCCATCCCCCAGTCCAATATCGCCCACCAGATAACCCATCGGCTGTGGCTCGCCCAGGACCTCCCCCACTTTGATTGCGGCAGCCAGGAGAGCTGGTGTACCGCGGTTCACTGGTGCAGAGTTGCCATCAACGGAAATGACATCGCCTTTCAAAATAACCGGTCCCACCGTCAGTGGAAAATTCTGATCCGGCACGGTTCCAACAACGGCTAACATCGACGTCTCATCTCCTCATAGGCCAGCTGAAGCGCATACCCGCAAAGGGTATGACCGATCGTATCCGGTGCCGGAGCATCCGTCAGGGTCCTGCTCACCATTTCATGCGCCAGGTAAGGGACATCAGGGCACCCGCCACCCGAGATATTGACCACGGTAAAGGACGCTTTATAAACCGTCAATTTCATGTTGGCGGCACGGACCATGAGGTAGGCGCCATAATCCGTGGTCTGGAAAATATCCACCGGCTTAAGAAGGGAACCGACCACCGGCACCACCTGAAGCGGTTTTGCATCAGCATCCTCAAGGGTTCGAAGAATGTTCAATTCCTCCATCAGGGGGAATTCGATGACCAAGTCACATCCGGTGCGAATTTCAGGCGGCGGACCCATGACCCGGATCTTCCATCCATTTCGTTTGAGCACCTTTTCGGCTCGTATCACTTCACTGGTATTTTCAAATACCAGAATGCCGCGGTCCCGAGATTCGACCTTCGTCGGTTCCCTGGACTGCTTTCCTTTTAAAAAAGATAGGATAGACACCATCAATCCCGGGAAATGGTAACCCGGTACCCCTCGCCATCTTCAGCCACGTTTTTCACGGTCCACCCCTGGCTTAGGGCGGCCCGGCTCACGTTTTCCCTGGAGGTATTCGTATCCACCAGGATTTCCATTTCTCCCTTCGACATCTTCTTTATCTCGTCCATGGTTATCAGGACGGGCTGGGGGCAGCTCAGCCCCCTTGCATCGACGACGTTACTCATTTCAAGCTCCTTATGATGCACGTTTTCTCATGGTAAAACCGATGAACAGGCAAACCAGCAATCCAATGATCGTGGCGGTAATCCCATGGGGACCGACCCCCTTGGGTGAACTGGCCAGGCCGAAATTATGTGCAAATCCAGCACCCACGATCATCCCAAACACGAAAACCGCCGCATCGCCATCCCCCTCCCCCGCCAGGAAGAGTTGACGTCCCGGGCATCCCCCGGCCAATGCAAAGGCGAGACCGGCCAGCACCATTCCCAGGAAATTCCAGGTTTCCATGGTATGGGCAACCGGTTGTTTAACAAATCCGGGATGAAACTGTCCGACAATGAGGTTGGTGACAAATGCAAAGGCCGCAAGGGCCACAAGACCATAGAAAAGATGGCCTTGGCGAAAAAGAATCATGTCACGGAAGGCGCCCATGGTACAAAAACGGCTGCGCTGAGCAAAAAAGCCAACGGTAAGACCCACCACAAGAGACACCAGCAGAGGTGCGTGCATGGCCCCCGGACCTTTCACGCTGTAGAAAAGGATACCGCTTTTGGACTCCCCTTTGATTTGAGGAAATACCAGCATAAGTATCAGAAAACCGAGCATGGTCAAGGGCAACAGCAATCCAGTCGAGGTGTAGCTCTTCTCAGTCCGTCCCAGATTATAGCCGCCCTTGAGAAACAGGGTCCCGATCCAGATCCCCACAATCAGACCGGCGATACCGAACAGGGCGTTTCCGTCGCCACCCGCGAGCCGAAGGAGAGCCCGCCAGGGACATCCCAGGAAGACCAGGGCACCGATCATGGCAAAGGCACCCAAAATAAACCGGGCGATCGGCGCGGAACCCAACCGGGGCCGGAATTCCCTGAAAATTAAGGCTGCAATCAACGATCCCAGCACAAATCCGATGATTTCCGGCCGCATATACTGGACCACGGCAGCCCGATGCAGTCCAACGGCGCCTGCAATATCCCGTTCAAAACACGCCACGCAGATTCCCATGTTTCCTGGGTTGCCCCATTTTTGCAGGAGCGGCGCCAATACGCCAATAAAGGCTCCCACCCCGATAATTCCCCACCGGCTGGCAAAGAAATTTTTCACCTGACCCATCCCGTACCTCCTTATTTCTGGTTTAGTATACCCCACCCGTCTCCCGGATCATTTCAACCGTGGCGGACTCTATATAGGTATTTTCCATATGTCCAACTGGAAAACCCGATAGATTTTCGCTTCGCTATCAGAAAATTCTATTGTAGAAACATGGGGGACATCTTTAACTGAACCGTTATTTCTATCTTCCAGGTGGAAAAGGAGTACCTAACCGGGAAAGGGTAGCAACTTGAAGATTGCGTTATTTGAATATTTAAGGATGTCCCCTCGTCCATGTTTAGGATAAAACGCCAATCTGACATTGGATGATTCAAAAAGGAATTCTTGACAATTTCCAAAGGATTTAAGAGCATTGTTTTCGCTGGATATTCGACATAAGCTCGGGCGCAAATAGCAAGTCCCATTTTGAAGTGTGTCATAGGTACCCAGAAGCTTTTTGGATCGTTTTTCGCAGTAGGTTGAAGGGGTAATAGGCTTGGACTTAACGATCACCGATCTCA
>JAERTK010000186.1 GCA_016844935.1 Desulfobacteraceae bacterium
ACGAGCCATGACCAATACCCTGTTGTTCCTTTTAGCGCTCTGTCAAGCATAACCTACCTCATATAATATAAAATACGTTCGGTCCGGTACCCAAAGCGGGCTTTCTTCTTATGGAATAGTGGTCCCGGAGCAGTTTTCTAACATTGGATTCAGGATGCGCAAGATCTCCGAAGTTCAACGCGTGTACCTTGATTTTGTCACAGGACTGCACACATACGGGAAGCTCCCCTTTGGCGACCAGCTCGGTGCAGAAGTTACACTTTTCCACGACGCCCTTCGATCTTTCTGGATAGGCCTTATTGGTGGGATAATCAGGATTGAGTTTTTTAGGCGCCCTCCTGGGGTTTCCCCAGTTAAAGCTTCTTGAACCATAGGGGCACGCGGCCATGCAAAACCTGCAGCCGATGCAGCGATGCATATCCATGGCGACAATACCGTCCTGTTCCCTTTTAAACGTGGCCTGGGTGGGACACACTCGAACGCATGGGGGATTGAAACAGTGGTTGCACATCAGGATAAACGGTTTGCCCTCAACGCCTTCATCGATGAATTCGTTGGGGTTATCCGGAAATACATGTTCATATTTGTCCTGCCAGATCCATTTAACGGCATGCTGGGGGTTTCCCCAGTCCGGCACATTGTGCTCTTTGTGGCAAGCCGTCATGCACTCCTTGCAGCCACCCTTATCCTGCTTTTCGAGGCATTTCCGCATGTCGATGACCATGGACCAGCGTTTGCCCTGTGTCAAAGGGATACCTTCTGTAGAGGCTTCCAATTCCCCTGGTGCGAGGATATCAATGGCCGCTGTTCCTCCGAGACCGAACAGGGTGGCGTAGCCAGCTATCTTCAGGAATTCTCTTCTGTCTACCCCCATTACTTTTTCTCCTCCGGCGCGATATGGCAATCCCAGCAATAAGGATTAACGCTCAAATAATTGTGACATTGATCGCAAAATTTGGTTTTATCAGAATGGCAATCCATGCAGGTCACCTGCAGGCTCTTGTAATAGACCTTGCCATCAGCCGCCTTGTAGTAGCGCTCGCCATCCCTCACGGCCGTATGCCGCCATTCGTCCAGCATGGTAAAGTGTGATTCCCTCATATAGGTCTTTGAGGCCACACACACTTTTGCTTCCTTGGCCTTTTCCGTTAACTGGGGGTCAGGCGCCTTGGCGGAAGACCCCGCGTTATAGATAAAAGGGGAAAGGAACAGACCGATACCAATAATCAGGCCAACAATAATCTTGCCTCCATCATACATCCTCTTCTTCCTCCATTCCCGGCAACGGTTCTAAACGCAAATCGGTGGTTCGTTCCTTCTCTCCATCCAGTATCAAGGCGTTGCCCACCATCTCGTGGAGCCCCGTAACCCCCACGTCCGGAACCCAGTAGTCCATGGAAGCCGTCAGAACCGCGCGGTCAATGGCGCAGATGCAGGCCAGCATGTTCACGCCGTGTTTTTCGTGGACATACTTAACGGCATTGGCCCTTGGAAGGCCACCCCGCATCCGAAGCTCCATGTCCTCCCCGGCATTAAGGCCCGAGCCGCTGCCGCAGCAGAAGGTCTGCTCCCGAATGGTTTCAGGGGGCATTTCATAGAAGTTGTTGCAGACACTGTTCAGCACGTACCGCGGCTCCTCGAGATAACCCATCCCTCTGGCTGTGTTACAGGAGTCGTGCCACGTGACTTTCAGGTTGTCATTTCGGCTGGGGTCCAGTTTCAATTTATTGTGCTTGATGAGATCTGCCGTAAAGTCCACCAAATGAATCATTTTGGTGGTTTTGGCGTTTTCAAAAACCGTCCCGGTGATGGGCGAAACCGGTGTTTCCAGGAAGTCCGCGGGACCGTTCCAGGTGTCCATGTACTGGTTCAGAACCCGCCACATGTGACCGCATTCACCACCGATGATATATTTGACCCCCAGGCGTTTGGCCTCATGGTACATTTTGGCGTTCAGCTTCTTGGCCATTTCGTGGGACGTGAAAAAACCGAAATTACCCCCTTCCGAAGCGTAAGTGCTCCAGGTAATATCCAGCCCCAACCCTTTCAGATAGTGGAACAGTATGAGATATCCCATGGCCGTGTAGGTTCCGGGGTCCGCAAAAACATCGCCCGAAGGCGTCAAAAAGAGGATTTCGGCGCCTTTCCGGTTGAAATCCGGCTCAACCCTGACGCCCGTGACGTCTTCGATTTCATCCACGAAGAAGTCGATCATATCCACAAAGGCATGGGGTTGGATCCCCAGGTGATTACCGGTCCGACTGCAGTTGGCCACCGGGCCTGCAATCCAGTCGATGTTCAACCCCACAAGATTTGTCAACTCCCTGCCCAGGATGGTGATCTCGGCAGTATCAATGCCGTAGGGGCAAAAAAGTGAGCAACGGCGGCACTCGGTACATTGATAAAGATAATACCACAGCTCTTTAAGGGTCTCTTCCGTCAACTCACGGCCGCCAGCAAATTTACCCAGGAATTTGCCGGCAGTGGTGAATTCGCCACGATAAATGGACCGCAAAAGCTCCGCGCGCATGACCGGCATATTTTTGGGGTCGCCCGATCCGATGAAGAAATGACACTTATCGGCGCAGGCACCGCATCGCACGCAGATATCCATAAAGATCTTCAGGGAGCGATACTTATCGAGTCGGTCCTTAAACCCTTCTAAAATAATGCTCTTCCAGTTTTCCGGGAGCTGCCAGTCCTCATCCGTGGGATTCCACTCTTTCGCGAAAGGCATTCCCACGGCGTTGGTATTTTTGGGCTTGGCGCCGTAGCAAAAGATGCCCGGCTTAATCTCCGATGTCTTATTCAGCCACCCCTGTTCAAAGAGGGGGCGATAATGATCAATTTCTGCAATTTCTGTTGGTTTGGGGGTATCTGCCATGGTTACTCCTTTTCTCCTTCTCCGGCTGTTTCGTCCAACCCTTTTTCCACGGGAATACCCGCTTCAATCATCGCCTCTCTGAAATCATCCTCGTATTCCGCGTAGGTGTGAAACTTGACGGGGTAATTCCATGGATTCACATGCCTCACAAAACGGTTGTTGTTGGACATATTCCTTGTGGGACTTAGAAAAATGCCCCCCAGATGCATGAGCTTGCTGAACGGAAAATAGGCGATCAAGACGCACAATACAAAGAGGTGGATATAGAATAGTACACCGATCCCGTCGGGCACTGCGGGAGAAAACTTAAAAAGCCCGACGACCAGTTCCTTGACTTTGGTAATGTCCACGCGCAACCAATAACGCATCAGCATGCCGGTAAAACCAAGGGTCAGAATCAGCATCAGCGGAAAATAATCGGCCGGCAGTGACAGATAGCGCATCTGAGAGTAAAGGATCCTTCTGAGGAGCAGCCAGGTGGCCGCCGCCATGAGCAGCATGTCTGTGAGATAAACACCGGGAAGGCCGAAGCCGTTGAAAGGTGCCGCACCCATCTGCATGAAGCCGTCCAGGCTTTCAAGGATCGGCACGAAAAAAGGTATCGGTTCCATGAAAAAACGGAAATGCCTCAGGAAAATGACCAGGAATGAATAATGGAACAGGATCGCCGCGATCCAGAGCCACTTTTCCCACTCATAGTTGATTCTGGGCGCCCCATCCACTTTACCATACTCAAGCCGCGTGTTTCGAAAGAGAGATCGAAAGGTGAGAACTTCGAACAACATTCTCAGCACCACACCGCCCGTGCCTTTGGGATTGTCTATTGGGTTACTTTTGATCCAGGGAAAGGACCACATCTGGCCGGCCGTGGTGGGAATCCGGTAGGGAACCGGAGATCGCCCCCAATCCAGCACACGCAAGATAATGCCCACAACGAATGTGGCCAGGGCCGCATAAGGGATGACAACCCCGAAGAGCGTCTTCAAATCCAATGCCCCCACGCCAATCCAGGGGATCAAAACCACGACCATCACTGCCAAGGATGAAACCACAAGACTCAATACAAAATTCATAGACGATTACCTCTTTTCAAAAATCAAAAAACTGCCCCAGTATTGCCAATTCACATTCCCAGCTGTTCCTCTGGAATCTCTTTAATGAGATTTGCCCTCTCCAGTAACCGGCCATACTCATTTCTAATTTCATTGACGCGAATGTCGTTTAGCTGCTGGCGACACTGTGAGTACACGTCAAAAGCCAGGAGCGCGGCTGCATCGATCCTGTCTTCGAGTAAATGCATTTCAGCAGAGCCGCCCTCCTCGAGGGTTTCCCTCAGAATGCTCTTCAACTGCAGGACAAACCCCACGGCGTGGGAAGGCTTGAAGTCCTGTACCGCCCTGATTCTGATGATCTTGTCAAGGGAGGAGAAAATCTTCTCGGTATCCTCCCCTTTAACCAGTTCATCAAAAAGTATCTCCACATCCTTGGTGATGATCAAACCCACCGGATTGGCGAACTGGCTTTTTTCTCTCTTCAAAAATTTCTGGGTTTCTTTCGGGTAGGTCTGAATAATGGCTTCCTGCCACTTCTTGATGAGGGTGGATCGGTTTTCTGAAAGAATGCTGTCAAGATTCATAACAAATGTTAGCTGCGCGAAGCCTGGTGCGACGCTTCCCCTGAAGATTTTTTATTAGGGGAACCTATACAAAATCTTGTTTTCATGTCAAGGAAAAAATGGTTTCCATCCCATGTAAAGGCTAATCGTAGATGCTTTTATGAATCCATCCCCGCCTTTGCGGTTTAAAAGGCGATATTTCTGCGATTCCTTGTACCTATCGGATTCTCACCCGGCCTGACTCCCCGAAAATCACCCTTGCAAAGGCGTAGGTTTCACGCTAGGTTGTCCCCATGAAACGGACCGGGAAAAAAGCGATTTTCGGATGGGCCATGTACGACTGGGCCAACTCCGCCTTTGCCACCACTGTGATGGCCGGTTTTTTCCCTATTTTTTTCAAACAGTACTGGAGTCTCGGCGCTGATGCCACCGTCAGCACGGCCCGGCTGGGCCTGGGTAATTCCATAGCCGGGGTCATCGTGGCTCTGAGTGCGCCTGTTCTGGGCGCCATTGCGGATAAGGGCAGTACGCGAAAAAAGTTTCTTCTGTTTTTTGCGGTGATGGGCATTCTCATGACCATGGGGCTTTACCTGGTGAGCCAGGGAAGCTGGCCTCTGGCCATCCTGCTCTACGTTCTGGCCACGGTCGGTTTTTCGGGGGGCAATATCTTTTATGATGCGCTGATCACCGGTATTACAACCGATGATAAGGTTGATATGGTGTCATCCTTGGGGTTTTCTCTCGGGTACCTGGGGGGCGGCCTCCTGTTTGCACTGAATGTGTGGATGACCCTGCGCCCCGAAACCTTTGGATTTTCAGGGGCGGGAGAGGCGGTTAAACTCTCATTTCTGATGGTAGGTCTCTGGTGGGCGGTATTCTCCATTCCCATATTTTTGTTTGTCCGGGAACCCGGTCAAAAACCCGCCCCATTGCAAGCTGGCCATTCGGTCAAAACCGGATTCCGGCAACTCGTGGACACCTTTCGGGAAGTGCGGCACCTGAAAACCATTTTCCTTTTTCTCCTGGCCTACTGGCTCTACATTGACGGGGTCAACACCGTTATTCGAATGGCTGTGGATTATGGTATTTCCATAGGATTTAAGACCAGCGATTTGATTTCAGCGCTACTCATCACCCAGTTTGTGGGCTTTCCAGCCGCCCTGGCTTTCGGTTTTCTGGGCCGGAAATTCGGGACAAGACCCGCTATCTTTCTGGCCATTGTGGTTTATCTGTTTGTGTCCATCTGGGCCGCCTTCATGAAAAGCAGCGCGGAGTTTTATGTGCTGGCCATCATTGTGGGGCTGGTTCAGGGAGGCATTCAAGCGCTGAGCCGTTCCTATTACGCGAGGCTCATCCCCAAGAGTAAATCCGCGGAATATTTTGGTTTCTACAATATGGTGGGAAAGTTCTCCGCCATCATCGGTCCCGTCTTGATGGGGGGGACGGGGCTTTTTATCAGATCTCTGGGCTACGGCAGCCAAACGGCTTCCAGGATCAGCATCGCATCCGTCGCCGTTTTTTTCATTGCCGGCGGGATCCTTTTCTACTTCGTCAACGAAGAAAGCGGAAAAGAGGATTTGAAATATCTTTCATAATGGTTGCCGGTTTCCGGTTACCAGTTACCGGTTGAAAAACTGCCCCCTCTGAATCATTATTCCCCCAAAGCCTGTTGCATCTGTTTGATCATTTCGCCACTTCTGACGTATGACTCGATCCGCAACGGTTTTTCCTCTGCTCCCTTACGGTTAATAAACAGAACCGTCGGTACGCCCCGAATGAGGAATCGCTTTTGAAGTAGCGCCTGCCGGGGGTGCTTTTTTGTCAAATCAACCTTGAGTCTTACGAACTGCCGGCTCAGTTTCACCACTTCAGGATCTGTGAACACATCCTCTTCCAGGGCACGGCAGGGAGCGCACCAGTCCGCATAGAAATCGATCATCACGGGTTTTCCGGCGCTGGTTGCCGCGGACAGGCGTTCCTGTGTGTAGGGCTGCCACTGAACCCCCGGTCCGTGCCCGCCGAAGGGCGAAACCCAGAGCACCGTGGCCACCAGGATTAACACAACTCCCACGCCCTTCTTTATAAAGGAGAAAGGGCGCTGATGATTCCCTTCCCGATCCAGCCACCCCAGGTGAAGGCCGGCTGCCGCCATCACCAGTGCCAGGAGCATTGTCCTTGAGACGGTCCCGGGGATGACGGGCAGCAGCAGATATCCGGCCATTCCTATCAGGACCCATCCAAGGGCCTTTCTGATCCATACCATCCAGGTTCCGGACATGGGCAGTTTATCCGCCGCCCCCGAAAAAACGGCCAGAACCGCCAGGGGAAGGCCCATGCCGACGCTTAACACGAAGAAGTAGAGGAACCCCAATACAGGGTCCCCTTTCTGTCCCACATAGGTGAGAAGGCCCAGGATAAACGGACCCAGGCAGGGGGCCGCCACAATGCCCAGGGTCAACCCCATGAAAAGGGTGCCGAAATACCCGCCGAAATTTTTGGCGGCCAGATTGGTGAGACCCGCGGGGATGCGCAACTCCCAGAAGCCGAAGAAACTGAACGCCAGCGCAACGAGGATCGCCGCCACCGCCACCAGTACAATGGGGCTTTGGAGCGCCGAGCCCAGCATTCCGCCCGAAAGGGCGGCGGTGACCCCCAGGACCGAATTGGTAATGGCGAGCCCCAGTATGTAAAAGGCGCCGTGAACCACGGGTATTCCGCCCATTTTCCCGCCCTGTCCTCCGAAATACGAAACGGTGATGGGAATGAGGGGATAGATGCAAGGGGTCAGGTTCAGTGCCAACCCGCCTAGAAAAATGCCCAGGAGGGTCAGCCAGAGGCCTGCACCTGTTTGCCATCCCCCCACTGTTTTCTCTGAAACGGGGACCGGTTCAACCGGCTTTTTCACCTCCGGGTTCGGGAGTTTCCCTCCATCTCCCGGTGCCGCCACGGTTATGGGAAAAGCAAAGGAAACCTCTTCGGGCGGCAGGCAGGCACTGGACGAACAGGCCTGAAAAGCAAGCTGCCCCTTGATGGTCTGCTTTCCCTGCGGTGCGCTGTCCTTGACCATGAGCTTTGCCCGCACCGTGATCATGCCCGCGTAGACCGCCACGGATTTGTCCGTAAATGAGAATTTTTTTTCAATGGTCGGTGGAAACTGAACATCGCTTATGCGGATGTCGGGAGATTCTGAAAAGCGAAACTGGGTAGGGAAAGGGTTTTCAGAAGACTTATCGGGACCGTGCAGGAACCATGGGAACTGAATCCGGACCTGAAACACCACCGGATAACTTTTTCCCGGGACGTAGCTTTCTCGGGATTGGTCCATGTTGACGGAAGCCGTAGCGGACCAGGCATTTAAAGGAAAGAAAAGCTGAAGAAAAAGCACCATCAAACACAGTACGAAGAAAGAAAAACGTACCGTTCTTTTCACGAATTCAAACATTTTTTACCTCGAAAGATGCCTCCATGATTTTGTGCCGACGTCATTTTTCGGCCGCAAACCGGCAACTGAAAACCGTAAACTGTCTTATCTGAAGATGCAGAAAATTAAGAATGGTTACCAAAATTGTCAATTGCCATTGGATGATCCTTGCGATTGGGGTTTGCCGTGGGTCTCTTTCATGAAAAATGTTGTCGCCAGAGCGCCCAGGATGCAGAAAGGGAGGATGAGTAGCGCCGAGTCATATGTGTAGACCTTGGCGTAGAAGGTTTTGAGATTTCCGTAAAATACACCTGGCAGAATCTGTAAAGCGGTGATGCTCATAAAAGTGATGGTGTTCACAAAGCCAGTGACGGTACCGTGGTTCTGCTCTTCGGTGTGTTCCTTGGCAAAAGCGTACCCGACGGTTGTGGCATTGCTGAAAAGGCCGTAGAGAAGCATGATGGCAAAAATAAGCACCTTGGAGAATACCAGATCGGAAATGATGAGGATCATGCAGCCCAGGCTTCCCACGGCGAACAATTGCGCTGGAAGGACGCGCTGCTTTATTCGGTCTGAAAGCCAGCCGATCAGGGGGGCGCCTATGGCAAGGCCCACCAGGACCATGTTGTTGATCATCACGGCCGATTCGGAACCATGGTGGTATGTTTTCTGGTAGGGAAAGTTCCAGAAGGAGGAAAATGCCAGGGCGGGACCGAAAAGAAGAGCGTTAAAAAGTCCGGCAAGCCAGTTCTGGCGATTTTTCAGAACCTGCTCCAGGGATTTTAGAAGGCTGTCCGATTCAGCGGGCGGGATGTGGGGCGTTTCTTCCTTTGCTTTGGGGGGGTCGTGGACAAATAGAAAGTTCATGACAAAGGTAACGACGCTGAAGACGGTCAGGGCGATCAAAATAACGGTGAAGCTTATCCGGGTCACATAGCTCGTGGTTACGGTGCACAATACAGCGGTTCCGATGCAGCCCATGCCTCCCAGCAGTCCAAGGACAAAGGCGAACTGGCCGGGTGGAAACCATTTGATGAACAGCATCACCGCACCCACAAAGGAGAAGGAGGTTCCGATGCCCAGCAGGATGGCCGCGAGGCATCCCATGGGAAACGCGGGGAAAAAGCTGAAGGTGAGCATTCCAGTGGCGGCCACTGCCGCCGCCCCGCTCAACACGAGCTTCTTGTTGAAACGGTCCAGAATCAAACCGGCGGGGATCTGCATGAGGCCGTAAGTCAAAAAGAAACATGCCGAGATGAGACTGATGTCCCCCTTGGTGGCCGCGTACCATTTTTGAAGTTGTTCAGCGGTCAGGCCATAGAAAGTGCCCGTGTATTGCTGAAAAATGACAAAGGTGGCTGCCGCCAGCCAGATGATCCAGGGCCGGAACATACCGGTTCCTGAAACACTCGGTTCTTTCATTTGTTATTTCTCCCCAGTGCCACTTTCATCACGCGTTCGCCAATTCCGATGCAATCCGATTCTGCTTTTCGATCAGGGGTGTCAGTTCGACCGGGGTCAGATTTCGGTTCCGGACGATGAAACGGCCGTTCACCACCGTATTGTCCACCTGGACCGGCGCACAGAAAAGAACTGCCGCCACGGGATCGTGCAGGCCGCCCGCATACTCAAGCCGGTTCATGTCAATGGAGATGAAATCGGCGCATTTCCCGGGCTCAAGGGATCCGATGTCATTGCGGTTAAGGACCTCCGCACCGCCCCGTGTGGCAATTTCCAGTGCTTCTCTGGCGGTCAGCCATTCCTTGCTCCGAAGCGGGCTTGAGGGGAACAGAATGGTTTCAGGCCCTTCCGGGGGCCGCAAACCCATTTTGACGCGCGCAAGCAGCATGGCGGTTCGCACCTCGTTCAACATGTGACCCCCGTCATTACTCCCGCAACCATCCACGGCAATGCTCACCGGAACGCCTGAGTCGAAATATTTTCGGACCGGCGCAATGCCTGAAGCCAGGCGCATGTTGGAGCTTGGGCAGTGGGCCACACCGGATTTGGTTTTGGCCATCTTTTCAATCTGGTTGTCATAAACATGAACACAGTGCGCAAAAGAGACATCCGGACCCAGCCAGTTAAGTGATTCCATATACTCCACGGGAAGCATTTTGAACGTTTCCAGGGTGAACTGTTCTTCATCAAAGCTTTCACACAGATGGGTGTGCAGGCCGACCCCGGCTTCGCGGGCCAGTTTTTCCGCTTCTTTCATATAATCCGCCGTGACTGAGAAGGGGGAGCAGGGACCTACGGCAATCCGCAGCATGGAACCCCTGGAAGCATCGTGATATTTGTTAATGACGCGCTCTGTGTCCGCGAGAATGTCATCTTCATTTTCCACGCAGTCGTCAGGGGGCAGGCCGCCCTTGGATTCCCCGAGAGACATCCCCCCTCTTGTGACGTGGAATCGAAGGCCCATGATTCCGGCAGCCTCTACCTGTTCATCCAGACTACCGCCTTTTGGATAAACATAACTGTGGTCAAAGGCGGTGGTACAACCGCTCAGGGCGAGTTCCGCCAGGGCGATAAGCGAAGAGGTGTGCATGGCTTCAGGTGTCACCCGGGCCCATATGCGGTAGTGGGCTTTCAGCCAGACGAAGACGCAAGTATTCTGTCCCGCCGGCATGTTCCGAAACAGGGACTGGTAGAAGTGATGGTGAGTATTGACCAGCCCCGGAAGCACCACGTGTCCGGAAAGATCCACCACTTCATCGGCCGTTTCCGGCATCTGATTGCGGGTCCCCACCCGGGTGATGAAACCGTCTTCCGCGAATAAGCCGCCCCCTTCAATTTCACGTCTCTGGTCGTCCATGGTAACCAGTACCCTGGCGTTTCGGACAAGAAGTGTTCCCATATCTTCCCCCCTGTTCATAGGATTTTTCAGAATCGATGGACTATTGAACCGGCAATGTTAACGTGGGTGCATTTCCGGAACTCAGGCCGGACAGCATTTTCGTCATCTGTGCCAGCAGGACAAACGTCTGTTTTGAGGCGACGTCATTCTTGGCCACATAATACCAGTTGCCCTGGTAGGGGATGGCGATGGCTGTCTCTTCGGGCTTGGAGGGGCTCCAATGGATTGTCAGAAGGTCTTTGTACATTTCGTTCCAGTCAAACCGTTGCCCGTCCGTCCCGGTGATCACGTGAACCTCGCCGTTTTCCTCCGCTTCCGGGGGCACCTGTACGGCCCAGGAGAGGGCGTACAGGGTTTCCTGCAGTGAGCGGGTCTGGATCCACACATCCCCTTTGTATCCCGGACGAATGAGGTTCTGCACATACACGGAATCGAAGTTGGGGTTCAGCACATTGCGGGGCTTCAGGTTTTCCAGGGGAAACCCGAGCAGATCCACCAACTCCTCGATGTCCCGCTCGGTGGCGCTCCCCTTTTTGCGGGCCGATCGCCGGACATTCAGCAACAGCGGATTGTCCGTTGACTCCCAGGTGTTTTTGATCACGGTGCCGGATTTGAAATTGTCCGGGTTTTTAAAGTCCCAGCTGGTGATGGGAAAGTGATGATTGGGAACCATGGTCAAAACCAGGTCACCCCGGGCCACAAGCCTGTCAAACACTTTGGCCATGCGGATGAACTCCTCGTAGCGGGGAATGGTTTTAAGGGAAGCGATGGATCCATCAAAGCCGTTGGGAAGATCATTGATCCGCTGAACGGCCAACCGAAGTACCACTTCACTGGACCAGCCGGTTTCAATGAGCATCCCGATGATTTCCGTGCCCACCGGCATCATCATGCGGCGCACGAATTCCGGACCTTGAAGGGGTGTATAGGTAATGGTGGGAGATTCGCTGTAGCCCAGGGAGGGGCCCACCATACCGACGGAAGGATTGGTCTGGTAGCTCCCGCTGAGACCCGCTGACCACTTGAGCTGGGTGTTGATGGCGGAAATATCCAGGAACCCCGGATTATGAACGAACCGGGTCTGCACAAGGGCCAGGAGCAGCTGCTCTTCCGTTGTGACTGTAACGGCTTCATTCAGGTTATGGCGGCCGCCTTTAATGTCGGTGGATGCAACCAGAGCGCCGCAACCGGACAGGGCCAAGGGTGCGGCAAGGGCCAGGATAAGCAGGATCAAACGAAGGAGGGTGGACAGATTTGCCATTCCGGTTGTGCCTCCTTATACCATGAATTCAGAAATGCTTTCTTAAAAAGAGAGTATAAAAAACATCAGGCCATGTGTCAAATTGAATTCAGGCCTGTCTTCGATGCACCAACATCATTGAAAACAGTATTGACGGATGCGGTTCTGATTTGTAGGATGCTTTTCGTTAAACATGAACATTAATAAAGAAAGGGAACACTTAAATGTCAAAAATTATTATTACTGCAGCCATTACCGGCGGCATTCATACGCCCACCATGAGTCCTTACCTGCCTTATAAGCCGGACGATATCGCCGATCAGGCCATTGAAGCGGCGGAGGCGGGCGCCGCAGTGGTGCATATTCACGCCAGGGAACCCGAAACCGGAAAGCCCACGCCCGATCTTGATATTTTCGCCCGAATTGTTGAGAGAATCAGGGCTTCGTCCGATGTACTCATCTGCATCACCACCGGGGGCGGCGCCGGGCAGACGGTCGAGGAGAGAACAGCGGTTCTGCCCCGGTTCAAGCCGGAGCTTGCGTCATTCAATATGGGCTCCATCAATTTCGGTTTGCACCCCCTTCTGGATAGATATGATAAATTTGAGCACGACTGGGAACCGGAGTGGCTTGAATTTTCCAGGAGCTGGGTTTTTACCAATACCTTCAAGGATCTGGAAGGGATCTGCCGATTATTCAAGGCATCGGGAACCAAGCCGGAGCTCGAGATTTACGACGTGGGGCACCTCTATAATTTGAAATACCTTTTGGACAAAGGTTTATTGAAGGCGCCCGTCTACCTCCAGTTTGTAACGGGTATTCTGGGTGGGATTGCTGCAACACCCTACGACCTCATGACGCTGCACCAGACTGCCGAGCGACTTCTGGGAAACAACTACAAATGGTCCGTGATCGGGGCCGGCAAAGATCAATTCAAAATCTGCACCATGGGAGCCCTCCTGGGCGGCAGCTGCCGGGTCGGCCTGGAAGACAACCTGTATCTGAGCAAGGGTCGCCTGGCCAAATCCAATGCAGAACAGGTGGCGAAGATGAAAGGCATTGTGGAAACCCTTGGGTTTGAAACAGCCCTTCCCCATGATGCCCGGGAAATCCTGGGAATCGGAAAAGCCTGGTAGCGTCCGTGTCGATGACAAGACTAAGGAAAAATGCTGATTCAAAACCCATGAAATTCTTTGTTCTTGCCAAGAAAAATCGAAAAATCAAACGGCTGGTTCAGCATATTAACGAAGATGCCGAACTGCTGCAACTCTGGAAGTGTGCCAATGTCAATGCCGTGGAGCGGGGCGGCATCAGTGATCACGGAGAAATCCATATCCGTATTGTGGCCAATGCGGCCCTGAAGATACTGCGGTTGCTCGTGCAGGGCGGCGTTGAACCCGGTGTGGTGGAAAACCATGGCCTGGACCAGGAAGATGCGGAGCTTGTAGTGGTGCTTGCCGCATGTCTGCATGATATCGGCATTGCTGTCCATCGTGCCCATCATGAGCGGTACTCCCTTTTCCTGGCCTATCCAAAGGCCCGGGAACTGCTGAAAGGCATCTATGAAGAACCGGATCTCACCACCATCACATCGGAAGTGTTGCACGCCATTGTGGCCCACAACGCGAAGGAGACCTGCCTCACCATTGAAGCGGGGGTTCTCAAGGTGGCGGATGCCCTGGATATGACGGAAGGCAGATCCCGCATCCCCTTTGAAACGGGCCGGGTAAACATTCACTCCATCTCTGCCCAGGCCGTGGATTCGGTGGATATTGAAAAGGGAGAGAAAAAGCCGGTGAAACTGGTCGTAACCCTGGCCAATTCAGCGGGTATTTACCAGGTGGATGAACTTTTGCGCCATAAACTCAAAAACTCCAGTATTGCCGCTTATGTTGAAATTGTGGCCAAAATAGAGGGGGAGACGGAAAAAAGACTCCTTGAGATCTATGACCCCCAATAATGAAATCAAAATCACCTTCCTTGGTACGGGGGATGCCTTCGGTCATGGAGGGAGATTGCAGCCCTGCTTCATGGTGGAAACACCTTTGCGTCGTTTTTTAATGGATTGCGGAACCACGGCCACACTGGCCATGCATCGGTTCGGCATTGTACCCAACGACATTGAGCTAATCCTCATTTCCCATCTGCATGGGGACCATTTCGGGGGCCTCCCTTTTTTTCTCCTGGATGCTCAGTTGCACAGCAAACGTCAGGTGCCGTTGACCATTGCCGGTCCCGAAGGAACCGGAGAGCGACTAAACGCTGCCATGGAAATCATGTTTCCAGGCTCTTCGAAAATCAAGCAGAAATTTCCCACCCATATCATGGAATTGAAGCCGGAAATTCCCTGGTGCCACCATGAGATAACGGTCCATTCACGGGCAGTGATTCATCCCAGCGGGAGTCCGTCCCTGGCTTTTCGGCTTGAAATCGCTGATAAAGTGATGGCTTATACCGGAGATACCCAGTGGTTTGACGGCCTCATTCCCCTCCTGAAAAATGCGGATCTGCTGATCGCTGAAAGCTACTTCTATGATAAGGACATTAAATACCATCTCAATTATCGGACGCTGATGGAGCAAATGCCGTTATTGAAACCAAGGAAACTCCTGCTCACCCACATGAGTCAGGACATGCTGGATCGGCTGCAGAAGATCGATACAAAAGCCGCTTATGACGGCCTTGAGGTCCGCATTTAGTGGTCTATCCCCCCAGATAGGCCTTTTCCACCAGGGGATTGGCGATCAACTCCGCTGAAGCTCCTCGAAGTTAATAGGATTCTCCAGCTTCGATATTTTTCTCATACGGCAAATGCCCCCAATATGGCTTTTACTCTAACACAAAATCCCCTTCACGCAAAAAAAGCGGTTGACCCTTGGTTATTTGCTGCAATACTATCGAAAGGTCATTAAAAAAATCAGTTGAATCTCCAATAATTGTGAATAACGGTGAAACAAAATGGCGATTTCAGAAAAAGAAGCAGATCATTTGCGTGATTTTAAAAAAAAGGTTTTGAGGGCCTTTCCACACCGGATCAAAGGTATTGCTCTCTTTGGTTCAAGAGCGACGGGCCGCGCCGGAAAACATTCTGACTATGATGTTTTCGTCAGGGTGGATAAGCGTGACAGGAATCTTGTCGATGCCATTTTCGATATGGCATATGATATTTACATCGACAGCAATCTGAGTGTTGATATCTCCCCCGTCATTATGTCTCATGATTATTTTGAATCGAGATTATCCCAGGAACGCAAAATCGCCAAAGACATCGTGGAACAAGGCATTTCGTTGTGAAACAAGAGAGCAAAAGAAAAAATGCAGATGAAGCGTTATCCCATGGGGATGAATCACTACGTGCTGCGCGTGTTCTCATTGACGCTGAACTTTTTCGAGAAAGCATTCCCAAGCTGTACTACACCATGTTCCATTCCATCAGAGCTTTGCTTTTTGCCAAAGGCTTGGAACCGAAAAGCCATGGCGGCGTGAACCATTACTTCAATACCCATTTTGTTGGAACGGAACTTTTTCCACGGGAATGGGGGCGATTTTTTAACAGGCTCATGAAATACCGCCATGAAGCGGATTATGGACTTGCCTTTGAGATCATTGAACAGGATTGCATTGAGTGGTTCGAGGATGTCTCCGAATTCATTGAAACGGTCAGGGCTTTTCTCAAGTATGATTGAATATCCCATTCTCTTAGCCAGCCTCATCCCCCCAGATGCTTTTTCCACTGAAGCCCCTCGGAGTTAATAAGATTCTCCAGCTTCAATATTTTTCTCATACGGCGAGTGCCCCCAATATGGCTTTTACTTTAACACAAAACCCCCTTCACGCAAAAAAATCGATTGACCCCTATAACAACCATTGATTATCAGGTGGGTTTCCCCTAAGATTCGAGTACCTCAATTCCCTCATCTTCAACCATTTTCCGGATGTGTTCAAATCTCTTCTGATCGTAGAACTCGCGCATGGGGCTCTCTTTGGCGATATCCGTTTTCACGCCGATTTTTTCAAACTTGTTCAACCAGGTGGGGTTGTTTTTCATGAGGGCCGCCCGCCTGATGCCGTGTCCCTTGTAAAACCGGACCAAGGCCCGTATTTTCTCGTCCGTGTCGGTGATGCCGGGGATCAAGGGCGTTCTGGGTTTGATTTCAACCCCACCCTTTTGCCACATTTGGTGGAGGCGTAAAAAATTTTCAATAATCTTTTTGTTGCCGACGCCGCACCATCGCTTGTGTTCTTCGTGATTCACAATTTTCATGTCCATGTAGATCAGATTGGCATGGGGCGGAATCTTTTCGGTGAAGCTTTCGAAATTGAACAGGCCGCAGGTCTCCACCAGTGTGTGAATCCCTTCTTCCCTCAAGCGTTTCAGCAAGCGGGAGGTAAAATCCATGAACAGGGTCGGTTCTCCACCGGAGAGGGTAACCCCGCCGCCGGTGTTCTTAAAAAACGGCTTATAGGGGGTCACTTTTCTCATGATGTCTTCGACGCTCATCTCCCGGCCCACCCGCTCCAGGGCCGTCGAAGGACAAACATCCACGCATTGAAAACAGAGGGTACACCTGTCCCGGTTCACACGCAACGGCCGCCCCGGTTCAAGAGCCTCTTCGGGACAGGCCTTGGTGCATTCTCCGCTGCCCACGCATTTTTCCCCGTCGAAAAGGAGTTCAGGTTCCACCCGTTTGCTTTCAGGGTTCTGGCACCAGTAACAATCCAGCGGGCAGCCCTTGAAGAAAACGACTGAACGGGTTCCCGGGCCATCGTCCAGGGAATTGCCCTTTACATCGATGATGAGAGGCCGTTTGAGTGGTTTATCCGAGTCCAAATTCGTTTCTCCTGATGATCTCCATCTGTAAATCCCGGTGCAACTGGGTGAAGTAGGCGCAGTATCCGGAGATGCGCACCAGAAGATCCGGATAGTATTCCGGATGGGCCATGGCGTCTTTCAAGGTGTCCGTATTCAGCATGATGAACTGAACCTGCATGCCGCCCTGTTCGAAGAATGTTTGAAGGGTCTGGGCCATACGGGTGATGGTTTGTTCGAGGGTGTCCTTGGGAGAGGGAACGACCCGGACATTGAAGGCGATGTTGTTGTCCAGCGTCTCCGGTGCCAGTTTGGCCACATCCAGCAGGTTGTCCATGATATTGTTGGACGCGGAGGGCTGGGGCGTCAGGCCCGGGGTGAATGCCTCGCCGGCCAGCCGGCCCGAGGGGGAGGCGCCCGAAACCCGGCCGTAAACGGCATGATAATTCATGGACCACCATCCGGAAGTATAGTGCCCGCCTCTGACGGTTTTCTGGCCGTGGGCAAAATCGGCCACCATGCGGGTTACCCTGTCCACCATGGCAAAGGCGTCGGGATCTCCGGACCCGAACTTGGGGACGTGGTTCCGGATCCACGCACGGAGGCTTGTATAGCCCTCGAAGTTGTAATGAAGGGCTTCCTTGAACTCCTGGAAGGAGATCTTCTTTTCATCAAAGACCAGCTTTTTGATGGCCGACAGGGAATCCGTCACATCCGTCAGCCCGATGGAGGTAATGCCGCTGGTGTTGTATCGGGCGCCGCCGCGGGTTACGCCGCGCCCCTTGCTGATGCAGTCGTCCACCAGGGAAGACATGAGGGGCGACGGCATGTGCTGTTGGTGGACCTGTTCGATCTGGTTGTTTCCGATCACCCCCTGGCCACACAAGAAAGCATGTTGTTTTTTAAAGGCGTCAAAAAAGTCCTCGAAGGTTTTGAAATCACCTTCTTCGACGCATCCTGTCTTGGGGCCCAGATCCTATTCCAGAAGCGGGTGGGTTCCGTTGTTGAGAGCCATCTCCAGGGGGGCCATCAGGTTGAATTCCACGCTCCCGGTGGTGGGAAAGTGCAAACCCGGAATGCAGGGCTCCACGCAGCCGTTGGCCGTCCAGTCCCGGATGTCTTCAAGTGCCCAGTCCGGATTCACCTTTCTCAATGACTCGATCATGGCGGAATCGTTATATATACAGGGTATGGCGCCGGTGATGTAGTTTACTTCACACACCCGCTTGAGGTAGGTCTCGCTGTTGATGCCCACCATGACACGGGCGTGCATGTTGGGATCGTTCAGGGCCAGCATGGCCGTCACTTTCAAAATGATGTAGGTCATGTCGTTGATCGCGTCTTTGCCGTCCCGCGTGACGCCCCCGACGACGATCCCCGTGGACGGGGCCCCCCCTGAGTTCATCCAGGAGACGATTTCCATGGTGATGATGTAGTGGCTGGAAAGACGCATATAGAGGCACCCGATCAGTTCCAAAGCGTGGGCGATGTACGTCTTTCGCTCTTTTTCGGTTTTCAGTTTTCTTATGTCGCTGTCAAAATAGGGCTGCAGGAGCTGGTCCAGTCTTCCCAGGTGGGGGCCGTCGTCCGTGCTTTCCAGTCCCAGAGCGACCTGGATGATCCATAAGGCCTGGATTGCTTCATGAAGTGTCTCGGCCGGCTTGTCCGGCACCCGGAGCAGATTCCGGCGGATCTCTTCCAGTTCGACCTTCCTTAACGGATCCGATGCGGACTCCGCCTCCTTTTTGACCTGTTCCGCCAGGTTCTTGGTATAAATGGATACGGCATCCATGCTGATCAGCATGGCCTGAAGCGTATTCTTCTTCTCTTCATCGGCTTCCTTGTCCCGGGTCGCCGCTCTGGACTCATCCAGGTAAAGAAGGTTCACCAGGTAATCGCAGTAGTTGTACAAGGCGATGGTTCCTTCAATCCACATGCGGCCCTTCAGGATCATCAAGGAGGCATCATCCTTGTCGGCCTTATGGAAATCCGTAAAATCTTTTTCCGTTCGGAAAATCAGGCAGGCATCCACGTCCTCGGGGATATGGTTTTTTACCGTTATGTGCCCATTTTTTATGACCACCGCCGACCCCATTTTGTTGTCGGAAGTCTTAAATCCGACGGTGGCGTTGATCCAACCCTGGGAACCCTTCATGACGTCCTGGAGGTCGGGTCTTGAATTGAAAATATCCGCGGTTGATTTGAGGAGGTTGTACAATTCCTCTGAAGGTTTGGGTGTCAGAGCTGATTTCATGAATATCTCCTTTTAGAAAGATCGGGCATCTAAACGGTTAGCCGATTATTTCCTTGAAAAACGCGCTCGTGGATTGTGGCAAACGTTGGAGAAAAAAACATAATAGTGTTGTCAAGGATAAAACCCCAAGGAAAAATTAAAATACGACAGTAATTCAAACGCGAAAAGCGCAAAATATTGCAGGCGGAAGCGATCCTGCGCCCTTACGAATTGAAAGTGCTAAGGGAACTTCCAAAAAATAATCTGCGCATCCTGCTTGCCCTTTTGCCCGTTTTCTACGTTGTGATAACAGGCACATAGCTCACTATGCACCTGCCATCACGCCTTGAAGACGAACAAAAGTCCTGCACGATATGCGTATACTATTTTCTTCCAGTTCCCTAAATAGGGATGTCAGGCAACATAAGCATTGGATACGCATAATCCTTGCAGCCCGCAATATCTGACGTATACATCTCTTGGGTGACCGCGTGGTATCTGCTATCTCTCACAGCCTTTCCAAAGTTTAAATCTTCCGTTATATCGGCTAGATATCCTCTAAAAAGTGTGCAGAATACATCTTCCAAGCTTGCATAATGCCGGAGGATATGTGATGCTGGATTATACACGTTATGTTGACCCGAGCCTCCAATTTTCTGATCCGATTTTGGATCAAGACCGCAAGAAACAGATTAAGCGGCATGTTTTTTTCGATTCTTCATTGATATATTAGGTGTCGGAGAAGAGAAGGCAGAATGCCAGCCACATCGAACAAACCAATATCCTTTAAACTTCATAAACGAATTCATCTGACTTTTATCCGGGCGACCGTGTTTGCAATTTTAATGGTGGGTACTACCATGCAACCATCAGCGCCATAAAGCCCTCTCCAAAGCAGGTTACCTTTCATGCCATGAAATATCCTTTTTCGTTCTCCACAGGATTCATGATGAGGCTCAGTATATGATTCCACAAGACCAGGCCCACCATACAAAACGAAGTGCCGTCGCCGGCATTATTGGAAATGTCCTGGAGTGGTATGACTTCGCTGTTTTCGGCTACTATGCGCCCATAATCGGGACCCTTTTTTTCCCTTCCGAAAGTAAATACGCAGCCCTGATCAAAGCATATGGTGTATTTGCGGCCGGTTATATGATGCGGCCCATCGGTGGTGCGATTTTTGGACACATGGGAGACCGGGTGGGTCGCAAGAAAGCACTTCAAGTCTCCGTTCTCATGATGGCTATTCCCACGGCCTGCATCGGTCTTGTACCGGGTTATGATCGAATCGGCCTTGCCGCGCCGTTGATACTGATTTTTCTCCGGCTCCTTCAGGGGATATCCGTAGGCGGGGAATTCATCGGGTCCATGTCCTTTTCCACAGAGATCGCACCCCCTGATCGGCGGGGATTTTATGGCAGCCTTACAACTTTGAGCGCGGTTGGCGGTATTATGATCGGCTCTGCCATGGCCACGGTCATGCAGGGCTTGCTCAGCCATGAAAGCATGCTCTCGTGGGGATGGCGGCTCCCTTTTTTTGCCGGGATTGCAATCGCCGGTTTTGGATTGTGGATGCGGAAGGGCATGATAGAGCCCCCTGCTTTCCAAAAGCTGAAAGCCACTGAAAACGTCCACAAAAGCCCTGTCATCCAGGTAATCCGTCATATGCCCGGCCGAATAGGACATACTGCAGCCCTCGTTGTTCTTTTTGGAGGAGGTTTCTATATGCTCTTTGTGTGGTGGCCCACCTATCTTACCCATATGGTAAAACCGGCCGTTCCCCATGCCCTCATGATAAATACTATGGCTACCCTGGTCCTGCTCGCCCTCATTCCCCTCTCAGGGTATTTGTCCGACAGGGTGGGCCGAAAGAAAATGCTTGCAGTTTCCTGTTTGAGCATAGCCATAGTCGCCTACCCTCTTTTTATATGGTCAGACCATGGCGTTTTTCAATCAGCCCTTTTGGCGCAACTGATCTTTGCCCTGATTTTCTGTAACATCCAGAGTTCCATGCCGGCAACCCTGGCAGAAATGTTCCCCACTGGAGTGCGTTTCAGCGGCATTGCCCTGGGGTATAACCTGACTCTTGCACTGGTTGGTGGCACCGCCCCCATGATATGCACCTGGCTCGTGGTCGTAACCGGGGATATTGCCTCTCCAGCCTATTATCTCATCATACTGGCACTGGTGAGTTTCGTTGCAGCGATCAAAACAAAATCCAGGGAAGGACTGGAGCTCGATCAGATTTAGGGACCTAACGACTATCTTTGGGAAACTCAGCTCACAACCGTGTAGAAGCCTAAATTGCCAGAAAACTGGTCAAAACTTTTGGGGCGGGGTACTACTTGTAACCAGTTATTGATGTATCTGGTATTGGTCTCGTCGTTAAAGAAGAACTGGAAAAATCACCCTAACCCGGCCCTCGATCCACAATATATCAGCTATATCTCTCAGCTTTCCGAAGGATATAAACCAATGTAATATCCATTACATATACCACTTCTCACATGATGCATGTTCCTATGAAATTGGGGTAAATCGACGGGAACCTTTCGGTAGGATTCCTTCATGATGCCTCAGATTATTGCTCTGGTCCTTTTTGTTTTTCCCAGATTTTTCGACGTCCGAATCCTGAAGATGGGTTGATGTTTCCCAGGATGGTAAACACTGAATCTATGATTTGACGCCGGACCGCTGGTCGCTTATCACGTGAAGCAAGATCCGCCCAAGCGGATTTCCATCTTTTCGTGCCGCCGTCACCTGACAAGACATAAGATACGGGGTCTCATCCAAAATAATGCTTGCGCACTTGAGTGCTGAAATAATATCTTTCACCGAGCGTTCAAAGTGATGGTTACATCTGGCAGTCTTGTGTGAAATGGGTGGATGGTCGGGTGAAACTTATGCACGTTAACCTGACATGGCCCACCATGAAAATGCTGCTATTTTTTGTTCGTCTGTAATATTCTTTTGGAGCCACTTTCCGTCGCGTTTCTTTCGGTTACCATTACTATGGG
>JAERTK010000187.1 GCA_016844935.1 Desulfobacteraceae bacterium
ACATGTCGGAACCCTCGAGCATCGGGCCTTCCATGGCGGTTGCCCTCCTCACTACACTTTACGGGGCCCTTATCGCCAATGTCGCCTGTTTGCCTTTGGCCGACAAACTCGCCATGAGAAGCCAGCAGGAATTTGAAACAAGGCATATCATTCTTGATGCGGTTATCGGGATGAACAGGGCGATATCTCCAATGGTCTTAGAACAATCTCTGAGTCTCTATTTGGCGCCCAAGGCGCGCGAGGAAAGAGCGAAGAAGAGGGCGGCCCGGCCGAAGAAAGGGGCCAAAAAATGAGCGAAGAGCAATTTCAGAATAACGAAGCAGCTGAAGAAGGCTCCCCTGCCTGGGTCGTAACCTTCGCGGACCTGATGTC
This sequence comes from Desulfobacteraceae bacterium, assembly GCA_016844935.1. GTDB lineage: Bacteria > Desulfobacterota > DSM-4660 > Desulfatiglandales > Desulfatiglandaceae > NaphS2. The sequence continues at coordinate 373 of JAERTK010000187.1, forward strand.
GCTGCTCCTCTGTTTTTTTGTTCTCATGCTCTCTTTTTCGGAGATGGATCGCCAGAAGTATAAAGAAGTAGCCGGGTCTCTGGCAAACGCCTTCGGCGTCCAGCGTAAAGAACGTGTATTTGAATCCCCGAAGGGCACAAAGATTATTGCCAGAGCATTTGACATGGAGAAGCTTGCAACCCGGGACAAGGAAGAGATAGGGAAAAAGCAAAAAAAGCAAATCACCAAAGCGATGAAGGAAGCGATAGAGGCCAAGTTCCAGAACTTGAAGGATATGATTGAGATAGAGGCCGGAGAGCATCAAGTGGTTATTCGCATGATGGGGGAGGCCGCCTTTGATTCAGGAGAGGCTCGAATCAGGCAAGAGATGCTGCCACTTCTGAAAAAGATTGCATCTCTCCTGAAGGGGACAACGGGGGAGATCGTGATCGCGGGTCATACCGACAATGTGCCTGTTTCGGGGATAAAATTCAGATCCAATTTGCAATTGTCGGTAGAACGCGCAACAAGAGTCACCGAATTTTTAATGGCCCATGAGGCGATTTCCCCCAAGAGGATCTCGGCCGTCGGTTTTGGCAAATATCGCCCCCTGGCATCCAACGATACAAATAGAGGGAGGAAAAGAAACAGGCGGGTGGAGATTATTATTAAAGACGTGGAGCAACCAGGGTAATTGTCCTAGTTTTTATTTGAAAGGAGGCAGGATGGAACAATGTGTCGGAAAAAGGGAGATAGATGAAGTTTTGTCAGGCGAAAAAGCGCTTGTTTCTGAAATGCCTTATGTTTCAAAGGAAAGGCTCGGGGTCTTGATCTCCCATGTCAATGCCTTGCTAGGAAAACTGAATAGAAGAGATTTCAGTGAGCCTTTTAAATATATCGTCAATGAGATGATCAATAATGCCGGAAAAGCAAACCTCAAACGGCTCTATTTTAAAGAAAAGGGCCTAAATATAACCGATCCTGTTGACTATCTTGAGGGGATGAAAGGATTTTCATTAGAACAGCATGAATTTATTGAAGCGTTCAAGGATAAATTGGAAAAAAATGGCTTTTACACAAGATTCTCAGTTCAGGTAAAAAATGGACTTCTTTTAATTACCACGGTAAATAACAGTCTGCCGACCCATGAGGAACTGGATCGAATTCGCGCCCGCGTGGAGCTCTCTGCCAGACTCAGGGATGTGGCTGAAGCATATATGTCCATCTATGATAGTTCGGAAGGCGCAGGTTTCGGCATAATCTCTACGGTTTTGATGCTCCGGGGCCTTGGCGCTCATGAAGGTTCATATAGATTTGATACGGATATGGCATCAGGGGAATCGATTGCTGAGGTCAGAGTGCCTCTAAATGCTGTTCCTGAGCGTGATGTGGAACATATTTCCGATGAGATTGCAAGGGAGATAGCCACTATTCCAAAGTTGCCGGAGAATATTATTGAGATTGAACGAATGCTTGCTGATCCCGAGATTTCGTTTTCAGAGATCTCTAGAGTTGTTTCCAGTGACCCTGGACTTACCGCGGAATTGTTGAAGATGGTCAATTCGGCTCAATTCATGCTGCTTAATAACGTAACAAGTATTCAGGGTGCGGTTACGCTCATTGGCGCACGTGGGCTCAAGAACTTATTATATTTATACGGGGCCATAAAAAGTATCGAGACACAGCATACGAACCTCACTGACCTTTGGGACCATTCATACCGTTGTGCGTTCTATTCGCATACCCTTGCAAACCAATTTAAACTACATGACATAGCTGATGATGTTTACATTTCGGGAATCCTTCATGATCTTGGCGAGATCATATTGATGACACTACAGCCTGATCTGCTTGACAAGATTGCTTCACATTGTAGAGGAATAGGAGTCGCCGACAATTTCCTCGAAGCACTGATTATCGGCGTGGGTCACGCCAAAATAGGCGCCATGATTTGCAGACATTGGAAATTCCCTGAACAACTCATCTCTCCAATCGAATTTCACCATCAGCCCTTTTTGGCTCCCGAAGACCATTATAAAGGGGCACATCTCGTTTATCTGGCAAATCTGTTGGCAGAAGATTATGAAAACCGGATCAATTTTAGTGCCATTGACGAAAATGCGCTGAAGATATTTGGGATTGGGAGCGAATCTGAATTCAGAGAACTGTCAGAAACCCTTGCACTGAAATTTCAAGGATCTTAGGGCCGAGGCCCTAAATCTAACCCAAACCCGAGCGGATAGATGGGAGAGTCACGCAAGCCTCGGCCCTTAAGGCGGAATTCAATCGAAGGAGGAAGAGAGTGAGAAAGTGAGCGTGAGGCATCCACGGGGGCATAATAATCCATTCAGGTCAAAAAACCCGCATGTGCGGCCATATTTCAATAATCATAGAGAGAGGATACTCTCTCTACCCACTTGCGTTTAACTCTGGTGGAACTCTGTTGATCTCCTTACCCTCAGCATCATACCTTGTAAATACAATATCCTTGTTTTCGATAGTGGTTTTGGTTGTTGTTTGGGATTGTGCTTCAGCCTTTGTTTTAGCGCTGTCCCCGGTTTCTTCCGCGGTACGGACTTCCCTTGCTTTAGCATCCTCCTCTACAAATTGCGCCTGAGCAGCAACAGTGCTATTGTAGTTCACTTGTTGTTCGTTGAGGTTTGTTGACCCCGCTATTGCTGAAATTCCTGTTTCCATAACGATCCCTCCTTCCTTCAACTCCCTGTCTAGTATTGCCCGTCAAGTCTCTTATCGGCACTTCAGACCAGAACTTTAGTAAAAAAGTTTGAGGAGGGATAAAAAAATGGTTTTCCCTTAACATTTACGATTTTTCTTTGATCAGTGTTATCTCCACGCGCCGATTGGCCCGCTTGTTTGCCGGCGTGGAGTTCTTGTAGAGCGGGAGGTATTCCGCGTTGCCCTGAATGGAAACGCGGGCGGGATCAACCCCGTTTTCCGTGAGGGATTTTGCAACAGAGATGGCGCGGGCCGCGGAGAGTTCCCAATTTGAAGGGAATTGGACGGTTTTTATGGGGGTGTTGTCGGTGTGACCGGAAACCACAACCCTATACCCTTTTTTAGAGGCAATGAGGGATGAAATCTTTTGAAGGGTTGGCTGAAAGCTCTCTCGTAGTTTCGCCTGTCCGACCGAAAATGTGACCCGCTCGCCGAGAACAAAGATCAGGCGGTGCTGGTTCCACCGAAGGGAGAAAGCCTGGTCCTCACTTTCGTCCATAGCCCTCAGGGCGTCTTTCCGGATCTGTTCTATTGACTCCGCCATCCCTTCGGTTTTATGGGGGTCACTCAATTGTGGGGCCTGTTCCGATGGACCGGCAGCGGATGCGCTCTCTTTTGTAGACTCGGGGATATTTACGCTCACCGGGGACATGATTCGTTCACGTTCAGTGGGTGCCTCTGATGGCAGTTCCTGAGGTGTCGGCCTTTTGATTTTAAAAACATATCCCTGTTCCCGCGGGAGGGGGTGCATCCGTGAAATTGAATCCAACTGACCCGCGGATTGGGTATAGATGAAGATAAAAAAGATCAGAAGGATCGTCATGAGATCGAGCAGGCTCCACACAAAGGTATCTTCCTCCGCCGTCTCTTCCGCGAGCAATGTTTGCAGGTGGGACCCCCCCTGTTCCGGGAATTCCCGCCGGTTCTTTGATTCTTTCGGGTCGAATCTAAACATTTTGTTTTCTCATGGTGAATTTGTTCGCTAAAGTTCGGAGTTTGGGCTGTCCTCCGGGGGTCGGTTGTGCAAGTCCATCCGCACGGGTCAGATCATGCACGCCAAGGTAACCCTTCAACCGATGGGAAATAGCCTTGGGGTTCCTTTTATCGGAGATATCCATAACCCCTTCCATGATGATGTTGAGCTGTGTAATTTCGGCCTTTGCGTGCTCCGACAGCTTTTTGGCCAGAGGGAGAAAGAGAAAATTTGAGATCAGTGAACCGTAAAGGGTGGTAAGCAGGGCAAGTGACATTCCTTTTCCGATTTCCGCCGGTGTCCCCATGTTATTCAAAACGCTGATAAGCCCAATGATTGTACCGATGAATCCGAGCGCGGGTGCGAATTTTGCCAATGTGCGCAATAGGTGTACATGGGAGGCTTTATTCGAAAAGTAGAGCTCGTAGTCCTTTTCCATGATGTTACGGATTTCGTAGCGATCGTAGTCATCAACAATCAGTTCGATGCCTCTGCGCAGGAAAGGATTGTCCATTTTGTTACCATCTTCCTCCAATTCCTTGATTCCGTAAAGCCATCTGACGTGCGCAAGGCTTTCTATTTGAAACAGGAGGTCTTGGTGATTCGTTTCGTTATCGCGAAAAACCCCCGCAAGGCTTTTGATAAGCCCACGGAAGGTTTTAACGGGAAAAGCGAGAAAGGCGCACATCATGGTTCCCCCAAGAACCAATAGACAGCTTTTCAGGTTAGCGACTTCCGATATCTCACCCACCGTGTTCCCTGTCAGGAAGAGGCAGATTGCCGCTCCAGCCGCTACAATTATCACTTGCATCATCGGTTGTCCTCCTTAGACTATTCTGTTACCTCCCCCGTGCGGGGAAGCCAAAGACGCTTCCATCAGGATGGGCCTTTTATATCAACCAATGCAGATTGTGTGCCAGACGGTATGTATCTAAAAATAATAATAATTTAAATGATTTATGGGTGTATTCCCTTTTCCTTGGTGTAGGAAAATTTTGCCTGCCAGGGGAAAAATTTAGTTCTTTACGGGGTAGCCGAACGGTGTGAACATTTATCAATATTTTCTTGCGGGAGCCTATGGGTAACAGGCGCTGTGGGGGATACGGGATTAAGCAGTGCCTGAAGGAGAACCCTGGTCAGGCCCTAAAAGATTCAACCATTTAATGCGGTTTGTACTAACAGATGATCATACAGCTTTTTATAATAGATTACGTCTTTTACATATTTCTGAGTCTCTTCTATCCTGGGGACCCTTTTCAGCTTTGCGACTCTGCCGGGACCGGCATTGTACGCAGCCAAAGCCAGATTCAAATCCTTGAAGGATTCTAGGCAATCGGATAGGTATTTGGCGCCGCCGAATATGTTTTGTTCAGGATCAAGCGGATTCGTCACGCCGAGATCACTGGCAGTGCCGGGCATGAGCTGCATTAGACCCATTGCCCCTTTTCGCGAAACCGCCTGCGAATCAAAATCGGATTCCACCTTGATCACCGCCAGAATAAGGCTTTTAACGAGTCCATTTCTGGAAGCGGCATCCTTGATAATCGTAAGATAAGGTCTTGCTTCAGCCAACAAACCGTTTTTCATATATACACGAAGATCCTGCGATCGGATAGAAGGCGATTTGTGGAGTATAACCGGTGCTGGAATAACCTGCCTGGAAACCCGCTTCCGCTTTTCTTTAGAAAAAGAGGCTGAAGAAGGTTTTTGGGTTGAATACCCAAGCATTGCCATTTTATATTTACGATTTATCTTCCGGATGGTCTTTTTCTTAGCAATAATGTGAGCGATTTCTTTGTCACTATACCCAAGCATCGCCAACCTATATCGTAAGGATCCGGCCAATGCGTTTTCACAGAAGAGCAGTAGAAGTGAAATAACAAAAAAACTATAAATATATTTTAAGACAGCATTTAACATGCTTTTTCCGACAATCCTTTCCCCGCGGTGGGGTAAGCGGAACAAAATCCCCAAACGTCCCCTTAATTTTCCAAGATCCCGGGATCTTGACGTGCCCGTCGATGATACAAGGTTGTCCGAACTGACTTGCAATGTTCATACCATTTCGTTCTTATCCCAATATCTCCACAAAATCAACCCATTAATTTTTTGAATAGACCGGGTCATAAGCGAAAACCAGGCAAATTTTGCCTGCCGGGGTGCCCCGTAATTTCCGCCCATCACTTCTGTTTGTTCTCAAGAATCGAGGATGCGCCGCGGCCCATATGCTTGACAAAGCACGCTTTCCTAATATAATTATCAGTATAACTATATGAAATGCGGAGGTTCACTGGTTCAGGGTTTTGGGCCAAAAACATAGGGTTGACCCGTTTAAAACGGAACGTAACGATTTGACGGTCTCTGATACAAAAAGGGAAATCGTATGGCTGACATAGATGTGTTTGACGTTAAAAGCCGTATTGTTGAATCCGTAACAGAGCTCTTTGATACGATGCTCGATATGGAAATAAGCCTCGCGGATGACGGTGCCCAACAGGATGCGGTGGATGGCAATCTGTTTGCCGGAATGCTCAGCTTCGCCGGAGACGTGGTGGGTAATTTCAGGGTCACGGTGAGCCAGGCCTTTGCCCGTATAATGACCGCTGAAATGCTCGGCATGGAGGTGGATGAAATAGAGGGTGAAGACGAGGTCAAAGATGTCATTCTCGAGGCATGCAATATCGTGGGCGGAAACCTGAAGTCGGGTTTCAATGATGGCGGGTTGTCATGTATCATCTCCGCGCCTGCGATTGCAATGGGCAACAGCTTTGATATCAACACCCTGAATATGGCAAGATACGAAAAGCATGTTTTTCGTTGTCAGGAGCACTCCTTTTTGGTGGAAGTGTGTATTAAGGCGGGTGAAGAAGCCTCAGCTGAGACGGTTCAGAAGCTTACGCCGATTGATGTCAAAAAGTTTAAGAAATTGGATATCATCTCGACGGCCGGCGATACGTTGATCGAAATGTTTGATCAGATGTTTGAGATGAAACTGGAGGCGTCTGATTCAACCCCGGAGTCGAGTATAAAAGGCCTTCAACTGATGGGTACGGTAGATTTTGCGGGAGATGTAACGGGAAGCACACAGATCCTTGCCGGTGAGACCCTCGCCCGGATCATAACGGCAAAAATGAGCGACAGGCCGTTGGAAGAGATAAAGGATGAGAATGATATCAAAGATGTGGTCGGGGAGATGTGTAATATTGTGGGGGGGAATTTGAAGGCAGGTTTTTGTGATTCAGGACTCAATTGCGCGATTTCTACTCCCTCCATTATATTTGGGGAAGATTTCAAGGTTGAAAACCTGAACATGGCCAGATATGAGCATTTCATTTTTAAATTTTATGACCATGACGTTTTCCTGCAAATATGCGCCAAAATTGACGAAAGCGCAGAGGTCCGGGTTCAGGAGAATGCAGGGAGCACTGAAAATGAGGTGTTTGAAGCCAAAGAGCCATTGGAGGCCGATGATGGTCCGGCTGTTGACAAATCCCTTGAAATCGGAGCTAAGCCCGAATCTGCGGATGATGATGTTTCCGGAAGTGTTTCAGGAGGCCAACATCAAACCGACGTCGTAGATGATGCGCCGGATGGAGATCTGGCTTCACCCAATATTGATCTTATCCTTGATATCCCCATTGAGATAAGCGTTGAATTAGGAAGAGCCAGGATGAAAATCCAGGAGGTGAGTACGCTTGAAGCGGGGGCATCCATTATTCTGTCAAATACCGAAGGAGAACCTTTGGAAATATTTGCCAACGGCAGATTGATTGCCAAAGGGGAGGTCGTCGTTGAGAATGGAAAATATGGGATCCGAATCACTGAAGTTATAAATCGTGTGGAGCGTATCAAAAGTCTGGGATGAGTGGGAAATTAATCAAATATCACAACTCTGAGCCATTAGAATGACAAAGGAAACAGTGCGTAATATCTGTAGGCCGGAGGTGCTTTTTAAGAATTCCGAGATTCTTTTTGTTGATGATGAAAAGGAATTGCTTTTGGCCGTGGATGAATATCTGTCTCAGAGGGGTTACAACATAACGGTTGTTGACAGCGGCTTAAAAGCCCTTGAATTAACAAAGAAAAGAAGGGTTGACGTCCTCATCACAGACTTAAAGATGCCTGAAGTCAATGGTATTGAGCTTTTGAAAGCTGTGAAGGAACACCAGCCAAAAACGGAAGTGATTATTCTGACCGGGTACGGGAGTATCGAAACCGCCGTCGAAGCCCTAAAACTCGGGAGCTACGATTACCTGCAAAAGCCGATCAAATTAAGCCGCTTGAAGGTATTAATCGATCGAATTCTGGAAAAAAGGAGTCTGAGAGAGGAAAATCTTTTCCTGAAGAGCCGGTTGCGGGAGAGATACAGATATGATGAGCTAATCGGTGCGAGCCCCAAGATGCAACGCATCTATGAAATAATTGACCGGGTTACCCTCAAAAGTCCAACGGTCCTGATTAGCGGGGAGAGTGGAACCGGAAAAGGGGTGGTGGCCAAAGTCATTCAGCAAAATAGTGACCGCAAGAATAGTCCCTTTATTTCGGTAAATTGTGGGGCCATGGTCGAAGGGCTTTTGGAAAGTGAGCTCTTTGGTCATGTGAAAGGTGCATTTACAGGGGCGGTCAAGGATAAAATCGGTTTATTCAGGATCGCGGAAGGCGGGACAATCTTTTTGGACGAGATTGCCGAAATGGCGCCGCACTCGCAGGTGAAACTCCTCAGGGCCCTCCAGGAAAAGGAAATAAGGCCCATCGGTCATACCAAAGAATTGAAAGTAAACGCACGGATCATCGCTGCCACCAATAAAGATCCTGAAGCGCTTGTGAGAAGCGGGGCCTTGAGAAAAGACCTTTACTATCGGCTGAATGTGGTTTCCATCCATGTCCCCCCCCTGGCAGAGCGAAAAGAGGATATCCCTTTGCTGATAAACCATTTTATAGAAAAGTTTCGGGGAAGCGAAAAAGGGCTTGGGAATACGGTCTCCCCTGAAGCGATGGGGGTACTGCTGGATTATGATTGGCCGGGGAATGTGCGGGAATTGGAGAATGTCATCCAAAGAGCATTTGCTTTAGGGGTAAGTGAAGAAATTGAGGTTGTTGATCTTCCCTCTGCCATAACCAAAAGCGGGAATGAAGACCCAAAGGCAGCGCCGAACACGTATTCATTAAGAGAGAATGAGATTATCTTGATAAAAAGTGCACTTCGTAAAGCACGTTACAAGAAAAGCAAGGCCGCTAAACTGTTGGGTATAGACGTCAGCACGCTTTACAGAAAAATCGAGAGATATGAAATTTCCGACAAACCATTGCAATTTGCGAATGTTTGATTGCATTTTGCAAGGAATCGCGCATTCTTTAGCCCTACAGTTCTTGCTTTCCAGCGGTCCCTTCTTTTTGGCCCCTATGCCAACACATTAATATGATAGAATAAATTATCTATCGTGCGTCTGGTTACGATTGTGGCACAGCCTTTGCTTAAAATATTCGGGGTGTTGAGAGCGCCCGCTTCAGAAATTGCAGATTCAGGTCAAGGATCAAAAAAGGGAGGAAGAATCGTGTTGAATTCGGCCGTCAAGGGAAGTACTCGGGAAAGTCAAGGTCTTCGTTTGGTAAATGATATCCCAAGCCATGGGTCAAAAAATCGAGAGAAATTCGAGGATATTATTGGCCAAAGTGTTAAGATGCAAGAGATCTTTACCCTGGTCGAAAAGGTCGCGGACAGCGACAGCACGGTCATCATTAATGGAGAAAGCGGTACCGGGAAAGGATTGATTGCCAGGGCAATCCACAAGAATTCAGATCGAAAGGATAAAGCCTTTATCACCATAAACTGCGGGGCTATACCGGAAAATCTCCTGGAAAGTGAGCTGTTCGGACATGTCAGGGGGGCCTTTACCGGTGCCACATCATCCAAACCAGGAAAGTTCGAACTGGCCAACGGAGGGAGCGTTTTTCTAGATGAGATCGGGGATATGAGCGCTAATCTTCAGGTAAAAATTCTGAGAGTCCTGGAGGAAAGAGAATTTGAACAAGTCGGCGGATCAAAAACCATAACCGCTGATGTCAGAATTATTGCGGCCACTCATCGGGATCTGGAAAAACTCGTTCAGGAGGGAACTTTCCGGGAGGATCTCTTTTATCGGCTTAATGTGATCCCCGTCGAGATCCCATCGTTAAGGAAACGTAAATCAGACATTCCCCTCCTTGTTTCACACTTTCTCAAAGGATTCAACGCGAAAAATGGTAAGGATGTTCAAGGCGTGACGAACGATGCAATGAACATTATGAAGGAACACGCTTGGCCGGGAAATGTCAGGGAACTGAAAAATATGGTCGAAAGGCTTGTGGTCTTGAAGGGAGAAGGGGACATAGACCCGTTGGATCTACCGGAGAAGTTAAGGGGAAAAGGCGGCCATTCAGAGTTGCCATCAATGGAAATATCTGAGGATGGGATAAGCTTGAATACGGCAGTAACCGATTTTGAAAAAGCCCTCATTCTCGAATCATTGCAAAAAACCAACTGGGTAAAGAATCAGGCAGCAAAGCTGCTTCGGCTCAACAGAACAACCCTCGTGGAAAAGATAAAAAGACACCATTTACAACCGTCACACATCTAAGATCGCGTCCTGTCAATTAAGTGACACATTGAAAATTATTGACATGGCTCTCTCGCCGTTATTTTCAAATCTTGGTCTCCAAACCTTGGATAACATACTGTAATTTTAACAAGTTATATTCTTTCATCTCTTATGGAATAATGGCATAAGATTTGCATTGTCATATGTCTGAATCCCATTTTCAGCGGGAAAATTCAGACCTGTGAACGATTGCGTTCCCAGGTAATTTCCCGAGACCATGCAAATGTTTCGTGCGGAGCACGCTGCCGGAACCACCCAGGGAATTGAGAGTAACTTAGTGGACGCACACCCTATAATGATAGTTGGCGATGAACCTGATATGAGATCAGCTCTCATTCATGTGTTGGATGGTGCTGGATATCGAGTTGTAACCGCTTCCACCGGCTTTGAGGCCTTGGATAGATTCAAGAAAGACGAATTCAGCTTGGTAATAACCGATGTGAACATACCCCAAATGTCCGGTTTTGAGGTCTTGGGAGAAATTAAAAAAATGTCGCCCGAGGTTCCGGTTGTATTGATTACTGCCGATGGCTCTGTAGATAGTGCAGTGGAAGCCATGAAAAAGGGGGCCGAAGATTATATCCTGAAACCTTTTTCCCATGAGATCATACAACTTGCAGTGGGAAAGGCCATAAGGAACCGAAACGGTGACGTCAAGAATAATTTTAAAAACAACCATTCAAGGAGAGATCCAAAAAGCAAAAGGATTATAACCCAGGATCCGAAATTGCTTAACATAATGAAACTGGCTGAAAACGTGGCCCGGAGCAACGCAACAATCCTTATTCAGGGTGAAAGTGGAACGGGGAAGGAGATGGTTGCATCCTTTATCCATCACCATAGCAGCCAAAATAACGGACCATATATCGCTGTCAATTGCGCCTCCTTGCCGGATGGCCTGGCTGAAAGTGAACTTTTCGGCCATGAAAAAGGATCTTTCACAGGTGCTCTGAACAGAAAGATAGGCAAATTTGAACTGGCGAATCGCGGCACTATTGTCCTGGATGAGATCAGTGAGATGCCCATGCCGATTCAGGCCAAGTTGCTGAGGGCGCTCCAGGAAAGGATCATTGACCGGGTCGGAGGGAGCAGACCTGCCCCGATTGATGTGAGGGTTATCGCCATAAGCAATATTGATCTGAAAAAGGCCGTCAACGGAGCAAAATTCAGGGAAGACCTTTACTACAGATTGAACGTTATCCCCATTGTTATCCCTCCGTTGCGAAAGCGGCGGGAGGATATCCCTCTTTTAACGGATCATTTCTTGAGGAAGTATGGGTCAGGCAATGGGACCGGGATCAAGAAGATGTCCGACAGCGCCGTTTCTACGCTCCTTAACCTCGAGTGGAGGGGGAATGTGCGAGAGTTGGAAAACACGGTTCAAAGGGCTATCCTCCTGTCGGAAGGGGATGTGATCTTACCGGAACACCTGTTTTTGGACGAAGTCGAAAGTGAGGAAAAGGATTCAGTCCGGATCAGATCGGGGCTTTCCGTAAGAGAGATGGAAAGAAAACTTATTTTTATGACTTTAAAAGACGTCAATGAAAACAGGACCCATGCGGCAGAGATGTTGGGCATCAGCATCAGGACCTTGAGAAATAAATTGCATGAATACAAAGAGGGGGTGAAATAACCTATGGAATCACAAGGACTATTCAAAGGGACAATACCGCTATTGGAAAAGGCGCTGGATTTAAGGTCTTTGAAACATAATGTAACGGTTTCCAATATAGCCAATAAGGATACCCCCAACTATAAAGCCTTTGACGTGGTCGTTGAGGAAGAACTGGAAAAGGTAATGGGATCAGAAAAAGAGCTGGGGCTTAAAAGGTCCAGCCGAGGGCATCTCTCCGGGAGGTCAACCGGTAGCGGTGGGGCGAGGCCTGTCATTGACAATACCTCACAACTCTCGTTTAAACGTGATGGCAATACGGTTAATATTGACAAAGAAATGGCGAAATTGTCAGCAAATAATTTAATGTATGATGCCTTGGCTCAAATTGTATCAAAGAAGTTTCGAGGACTTAAAGATGTTATCCAGGGAGGCAAATAGATATGAATTTTTTTAGCGCACTTCGCGTAAGTTCCTCAGGCCTTACGGCGCAGAGGATCCGGATGAACCTGGCCGCCAATAATCTGGCTAATATCAATACGACAAAGACACCCGAGGGTGGGCCATATCGAAGAAAAGATGTGGTCCTTGCCAGTCAGCCACTTGAGAAATCCTTTGGAGATACCTTAAATTCGCGAATGACCGGTAATTTATCGGAGGTTCGGGTGGACAGGATTGTTGATGATCCGAGGCCTCCCCATACAAAGCACGACCCTCAACATCCGGACGCGGATGAAAATGGATATGTGAAAACGCCAAATATCAAGCTCATGGAAGAAATGGTAAACATGATATCGGCTACCCGGAGCTATGAAGCAAATGTAACCGCCATTAAAGCCACCAAAGACATGGCCTTGAAGGCACTGGATATAGGTAAATAACCATGGAAAAGATTACCATCAATAATAATCTGGAAACATCGTTTTCTCTCCCGGGCAACGAAAAACAGACCTCGGTGGAAGGGGAAGGGTCTTTCGGCGAAGCGCTTTCGGGGGCGATTGGCAAAGTCAGCGATCTCCGGAATGAGGCGGACCAGTCTGTCCATGCGTTGGCGACCGGCGAGAATAAGGATATCCATCAGACGATGATTGCCATGGAGAAGGCCGATGTCTCATTCAAGTTGATGATGCAGGTCCGTAACAAAATCGTAACGGCTTATCAAGAAGTCATGCGGATGCCGGTTTAGGATGGAGGATTGAAATGGCGAGCCATGAGGTCTCTTCCCAGCTAAAAGCGCTATACAAAGGTATTTCGCCTGTTAAGAGGCTGACCCTCGTAGCCTTTGTGGGAATAACGATAATAGGCTTTGTTTTTTTAATGAATTGGGCCGGAAGCCCTGATTTTCAGGTCCTTTACTCCAATTTAGGTCCGGAAGATGGCGGCGCCATCGTATCTGCACTGAAAGAAAAAAGGATCCCGTACAAAATTTCTTCTAATGGTGGTTCCATTTTGGCGCCGAGTGAGCTGATATATGATCTCAGACTTGAACTGGCTGCAAACGGTTTGCCCCGGGGAAGCGGTGTTGGATTCGAGATATTTGACAATGCCAAGCTCGGGATGACCGAATTTGTACAAAATGTGAATTATCAGAGGGCATTGCAGGGGGAGCTTTCTCGAACAATTGATAAGATTGATGGTGTCGAAAGCTCGAGGATTCACATTGTTATGCCGGCTAAGTCTCTGTTTATAGAGGAGGATACCCCGGCAACGGCTTCGGTTACCCTGAAACTTCGTTCCGGAAGATGGCTAAGCAAAGATCAAGTGCAGGCGATTGTACATCTTGTTTCATCGAGTATTTCCGGCATGAGTCCCGAAAATATAACCATCGTGGATAACTATGGCAAAATGTTGTCCGGAACAAAGGACAAATCAGGAACGGGCCAGGTCAGCTCCGATCAACTGGGATTACAGGAGAAAATGGAGAAGAGCATCGAAACCAGAATACAAACGATGCTGGAAACGGTATTGGGCGCCGGAAAAGCGATCGCAAGGGTTTCATGCGCCTTGGATTTTACGAGAGAGGAGAAGACCGAGGAGTTGTATCAGCCCGATAATAAGGCGATACGAAGCGAACAGCTTTTCAGCGAGCGCTCCGGTATGAAGGACGCATCACCCTCCGGTGTACCCGGGATAGTCTCCAATACCCAGGCAAAAGAATTTGCCCAGGTCGAGGAAAATCCCGAAACCCAGACCCGGGAAACTGAAACATCGACCGCGGGTCCCTCGTTTTCGAAACAAGATCGGACCGTCAACTATGAAATCAGCAAAGTGACCAGTCGCATTGTGGAACCATTTGCAAGATTAAAAAGTGTGTCGGTGGCAGTTATGGTTGATGGAATTCATAAAAGCGTCGTTGGAAAAGATAAAGAAACAGAGTGGAAATATTTTCCCAGGACGGATGATGAGATGGCGAAACTTGAAAAAATTGTAAAACACGCCATAAACTTCAATGCCAAGCGGGGGGACAGTGTCGAAGTGGTCAACCTCCCCTTCGAACCCCGTATGACCATTGAGGACGAAAAAGATGAAACAGCCGGGGGTTGGCTCTCCACCCTGAGGGAGTATGCGCCTTCCATGAAACTTGTCTCTTTGAGCATTTTGTTGTTGTTCTTATTTATCTTCGTGATAAGACCGGTAATTCGGTGGCTGACGGCCAATTCGGCGGAGGGAGGGCCTGTGCTGACGCAACTTCCCAAAACACTCGCTGAAATTGAGAGCGAGTCCGGGAAAAGCATGCCCAATAGAGACAAGGCGGTGCGCTTGTTGTCAGGAAATCAGGAAGCGAAAACTTTAGATTTGATGAGAGGCTGGATGAAGGAAGATGAAGCGTGAACCTCGAACCCTTAACGTTTGAACCTGTAATGGATACGGAATAGATAGCCTATGGATCCTAAAACCTTACCCGGTTCCCTTAAAGTCGCCATCATCATTCAATCTGTTGGAAAAGTGGGAGCAAAAAATATTCTCAGCATGATGAATGAGGAGGAGCGGCGGGTGATAGAAAATCATCTCGCCCAAATGGGAGAGATATCACCGGATGTGGTGGAAAAGGTTTCTCAAGAGTTTATCCGGATGTCAGGAGAAGCCGAACCGCGCCAGATTGGCGGTCCGCCGCCATCCCAGGAAACGAAAACGAATGAAACGCCCTCTGGTAATTCAAATAATGCAGCCCCGGATTTAGAGAGCCTCGCGTCGTTACCGGCGGATCGTCTCTTTGAACTGATTAAAGATGAACACCCACAAGCCATTGCTGTTATTTTAATACATGTCAAACCAGAAGTGGCAAGTGATGTATTGGACAACCTGTCCGACGAAAAGAAGGCTGATGTGGGGCTTAGGATTGCCACATTAGACAAGGTTGGAATGGGGATGATCCAGGAAATATCCAAAATTTTTGACGAGGTTCTGGAAGATAACAAAGACTCCGTGAGTGCCGCGACGGGTGGTCCGGTCTTGACGGCGGAAATATTGAATCTGATGGATGGCATGTCCAGCCAGGTCATACTGGAGGCAATTGAGGAAGATGATGTAGACCTGGCGGCGTCCATAAAACAGAAGATGTTCACTTTTGAAGACGTTGTGTTGATCGATAATCAAGGCCTGCAAAAGGTATTGAGAAAGGTTGAGTCTCGGGAATTGGCAATCGCTCTGAAGGCGGCCTCCAACGATGTAAAAGAGAAAATCTTTTCAAACATGTCTGAACGGGCAGCGGAGATGTTGAAAGAAGAGCTTGAAATCCTAGGTGCCGTCAGGATGAAAGACGTGGAAGATGCACAATATTTGATCACAAGAACAATTCAAGAGATGGCCGATCAGGGTGAAATCGTAATAGCCGGGCGTGGAGGGGAGCAGCTCATTGTATAAGATCATCAAAAACGATGCCTCCTCAAAGAAAGAGCGATTCATATCCCATCTTTTCCAGGAGATAGATGTCGGCAAACCTCTGACGGGCCGGGGAGAAGGGGAAAAGGGGTTTGATCCTATTGAAGTCAACGGGAATAACAGCTTCCTTCCTGATTCCGAAAAAGCATCCACTGATAACGGGCCCCCGCTTGAGGACATCAGAGAATACGCCTATAATGAAGGATTTATGAAAGGGGAAAAAGCAGGGAAGGAATCTGAGAGAGAAAGACTCCGGAGCGTCTTTGACACCTTTGGCACTGCCATTACGGAATTGGGGAAATTGAGAGAAACGCTGAATTTAGACGCTGAAAGGGGGGCAGTGGAATTGGCATTGGCGATTGCTGAAAAGATCATTTTCCATGAGGTCTCCGTAAACAAAGAGATCCTCTTGGGTATTCTCAAAGGGGCACTAGAGAAAGTTATTGACCCGGAAAAAATCAAGATCAGGATCAACAAATTGGACCTTCAATATATCAATGAATCCGGATATCAGATTTCGGGATTAACCGATGATCCCAAGGGTGCCATTATGGAAGGTGACGATACTATTTCCAGGGGAGGCTGTGTTATTGAAACCGGGTTTGGCAGTATAGATGCGAGAATTGAGAGCCAGCTTCAAATGGTCGGAGATTTGCTTAAATCTGAAATGCCATAGGTTTTTTAAAGTTAAGATTAGGTGTAATGGAATTATTAAATGGAATCAGCTGTTGACCTAACAAGATATCGCTCAGCCCTGGATAGTTCAAGCTCAATCGTTGCCATGGGAAGGGTAACAAAGGTGGCTGGTTTCGTAACGGAAGCGGACGGTCCGGCAACCCAGTTAGGTGGCATCTGTCATATCTATCCCGCGGGGAATCGCCCGAGGGTAAAGGCCGAGGTCTTGGGTTTCAGGGACAATAGAGTGCTCCTTGTACCGTTGGGTGAAATCAGGGGGATAGCCCCCGGAAACAGGGTTGTTGCGAGGGATCAGGATGCATCGATCGAAGTGGGGGATGGGCTTCTGGGAAGGGTGGTCGATGGCCTTGGAAATCCGATCGATGGGAAAGGACCGGTTGTGTCCGGAGATACGTACCCCCTTTACGCAAACCCCATCAACCCCCTATTGCGGAAGAGAATTGAGCAACCATTGGATTTGGGGATAAGGGCCATTAATGGGGCCTTGACTGTGGGATGTGGGCAGCGGATGGGTATTTTTGCGGGATCGGGTGTGGGTAAAAGTGTCCTCTTGGGTATGATAGCGCGGAATACGACCGCGGATATCAACGTAATTGCACTCATCGGGGAAAGAGGAAGGGAACTGAATGATTTTATCCAGAAAGAGTTAGGAGAGGCGGGGCTCAAAAGATCGGTGGTCGTTGTTGCCACTTCCGATCATCTCCCGTTGGTCAGGATGAGAGGGGCCTTTATCGCCACTGCCATTGCCGAATATTTTCGCGACCGGGGGAAACATGTTATTCTCATGATGGATTCGGTGACCCGGTTTGCCATGGCCCAGCGAGAGGTAGGGCTTGCCGCCGGGGAACCACCCACGACCAAGGGCTATACCCCCTCTGTCTTTACCGTATTGCCAAAGTTGCTGGAGAGGGCGGGCACTTCTTCGAATCATGGCACCATTACCGGTTTGTATACCGTGTTGGTTGAGGGTGATGACATGAATGAACCGATCGCTGACGCGGTAAGATCGATATTGGATGGACATATCGTTCTGTCGAGAGACCTTGCGGAGCAAAACCATTACCCTGCCATCGATGTTTTAGGGAGTGTTAGCCGGGTGATGACGGATATCGCAAGTTTGGAGCACCGGGAGTATGCCAGCAGGCTCAAACAGATTTTGGCCACATACAAACAGGCTGAGGACTTGATAAATGTCGGGGCGTATGTAGCGGGGAGCAATCCAAAGATCGACTATGCCATACAGATGATAGAAAAAATAAACGAATATCTCAGGCAGGGGATATCAAATAATGAAGGGCTTGACGATAGTATTCAAAAGCTGGAAGAGCTCTTCACCGGCCAGAAGCGAAATTGATATTTTCGTGTGAGCCCTTGGAATGAACAATGTATAAATTCAGACTGGAACCGGTTTTAAAATACCGTAAACTCTTGGAAGAGAACCTTCAAAGGGATTTTGCGGGTTTAAAAAGGCAACTGTTTGATGAAAAAGAGAGGTTGTCGAATTTTAAACAGGTGCGGGATCGGTTTTCGGGGGAATTGCAGGAAAAACAGGTGAAAAGTACTAGCGTTTCGGACATTATATTATATACTGATTATCTCCAACGGATAACAAAGGAGATTGAAAACCAGTCGAAAAAAATCTTGGAAATTGAGAAAAGTGTTGATCAGAAACGTGGAGAGTTGGTTGGGGCCATGAAAAACCGGAAAACAATTGACCGATTGCGGGAGAAAGGACACAAGGCGCACGTACAAGCATTGTTAAAAAAGGAACAAGACCAGATGAATGAGGTTGCGATTAATATCTTCAACAAAAAAAATAAGTAAGGGATTTTTTTTGGCGCAGACTGTCCATTCAGTGAACAAACAGTAGGTGAGTCATTGGGATCGAGAAAAATGATACAATCATTCAACGCGGAATTCCTTGCCCCCACAAAAAAACTGAGGCGGTTGTCCATTCTTCTGTCCATCCACAATATTTCCGAGATCAGCCAGCATGAAATTGGTCGGATGACAGATTTAAGCAGCTCAATGGTGAACAACTATATTAAGGAATTCCGGAAAGATGACATCATTTCCGTGGGCGGCAATACCAATCGCACCCGGAGATATGACCTTACGGCAAAAGGACGGGATGAACTCCTTTCACTATTGCTCTCCTATTCCGCGGAGATTATCCGGCTTTATGGCGGCGCTAAGGGTGAAATTGGGAGGAGACTTCAGCAAATTCGTTCAGACGGTATCCGAACCGTTGCCCTGTTCGGGGCCGCATATACCGCGGAGGTGGTTTACGCTGTTATTAAAGAGATACCATTAGACGTTGTGGCTGTTGTGGACAGCGACCCGAAAAAACAGGGGAAGCCGTTCGGAGATTTGATGATTCAACCCCCTGATATATTAAAGAAGATCAGTGTGGATGCCGTAGTGATTACCTCTTTTGGAAAACAGGAGGAGATCCACGATTTTATTCGCCGGTGCGTGGATGAAAAAATGAAAGTCGTAAAACTGTCCAATTTATAAAGGGATGATGGACGTGGCGTTAGAGGGAAATTCGGGAAATGGGTCAGAGAACCATTCAAATTAAAGACCGTATAGTAGGTGATGGTCAGCGCACCTACATACTTGCTGAAATCGGGATTAATCACAACGGCAGCCTCGAAATAGCCAAAAAATTGATAAACTCAGCCGTTTCATCCGGTTGTGATGCCGTCAAGTTCCAGAAACGGACTCCCCATCTCTGCGTGCCGGTACATCAACGGGACGTCATGAAAGAGACCCCCTGGGGGACCATGACCTACCTGGAATATCGTGACCGGGTGGAGTTTGGTGAAGCGGAATACCGGGAGATTGATGGATATTGTAAAGAGAAAGGCATTATGTGGTTTGCATCGTGCTGGGATGAACCCTCCGTTGATTTCCTGGAACAGTTTTCCCCGGTTTGCCATAAGGTAAGCTCCGCGGTTCTTACAAATGACAATCTCCTCCGGCACTTAAACGCTACGAAACGTCCGATAATCCTTTCTACCGGCATGTCCACCATGGCGGAGATCCGTCATGCGGTCTCCCTGTTGAACCAGGACCGTCTTCTCATCGCACACTGCACCAGCAGTTACGCATGCCGACCGGAGGAACTCAACTTGAACATGATCAAGACCCTGCGGCAAGAATTCAATTGTCCCATCGGCTATTCAGGCCATGAATTGGGGCTGGTCACCACCTGTGCCGCGGTCGCCATGGGCGCCTCTTTTGTAGAACGGCATATCACCCTCGACCGGGGCATGTGGGGGAATGATCAAAAGGCATCCCTTGAGCCGGGGGATTTCAAAAGACTGGTGAATGATATTCGTGAGATCGAAAAAGCACTCGGAGACGGCACCAAGCAGGTCTATGATAGTGAGCGGGCGGTTTTGCTCAAGCTTAGGAAAATTTCGTAAATTGGGGGAGATGAAATAAAAGCCCCCCCATGGTTGAGCAGGCCATCTTTTTTTGGCCCTAAAAAGCAGTAATGGTTAGATAGATAGTATTTTCAATTAATTAATCCTCTTTTTGATATGTAATCGAAGGAGCGGAGCTATGGACGTAGATTGTAAATGCAGGTCGATCAGCATAATCCAGGAAATCAACGTTAAATGAACATTGTAATGATAACGGAAAACGACCCCGCCGGTATGGGTATTGCGTTTAGCAATGCCATAAACCGCTACTCTGAGCATACGTGTCGCCTTATCACGACGACTACCCGGTATAATTTTGGTACTGAAAAGGATTTGCACGTGCCCGTCCTCGATGAAGAGGGGTTTGGAGAAATATCTGAACTGCTCCAAAAGGCAGACGTTCTGCACTTTCATCTCCTTGCCGATGAAAACACTGAACTCGGGCCGATAAGAGCAAAAGAATTCATCGCTGGGAAGGCCATACTGCATCACCACCACGGCCACCCTGATTTTCGGAGTCATCCGGATAAATACCGTGAAAAGTATCACCGCTTGAAAAGAAAAGCATTGGTCAGCACGCCGGATCTTCTGAAGCTGTTGCCTGAAGCGGTCTGGCAACCCAACCTGGTTCCCATAAACGCTTCCAACTACCTGCCTGGTCCGATTGAAACGAAAAATATGGTTCGGGTCTGTCAGGCCCCTACCCGAAAGGATCTCAAAAACACGACTGAATTTGAGGTTGTTATGGCTTCCCTGGAACGGAAATATGGAAACGTTGAAGGGATCGTCATAGCCAACACACGCCATGAGGAATGCCTCAAAATAAAGCAGACGTGCGATATCCACTTCGACCATATGCAGGGTTACTACGGTGTTTCTTCTCTGGAGTCCCTCAGTCAGGGGAAGCCGGTTATTGCGGGCCTTGATGAATGGAATATTAAATACATTAAGGAATTCAGCGGCTGTGAAAATGTACCGTGGGTTATTGCGAGAAATCGGGATGAACTTGAAGACCGGCTCGAAGAGTTGATTGGGAATGGTGGCCTTAGGAACAGGCTCGGTGTGGCAAGTCGCCGCTTTATGGAGAGATACTGGACAGAACAACATGTCCTCAAAATTCTTATGGAAACATATATAACCCTATAGCGTTACCATTATTTTAATCAGCGTAATCTGTATAATCCATGAAAACTGTGTCAAAAGAAAAGCCCGAAGTCATCGCCATCATCCCGGCCCGCGGTGGATCTAAAGGCATACCCCGTAAAAACATTGTCGACTTGGCCGGCAAGCCGCTTATTGCCTATTCCATCTTGGCCGCGCGCCATGCCGAGCGTATTGATCGAGTTGTGGTTTCAACCGAAGATGAAGAAATAGCCGAGGTTGCTAAAGCCTGGGGCGCTGAGGTTCCTTTCTTACGGCCCCAGGAGTTGGCCAAAGACACTTGCGGAATCGGAGAAACCATTTCTTATACAATATCCCGACTTGGTGGAACCAACGGTGCCCGTGTTTATGTACAACTTTATCCCACATCCCCTTTTCGCACACCAGACTTTATAGACGAAATGCTGAGTATTCTTTACAAGGGATATGCCAGCGTCTCAACAGTGAAAGAGATATCGGTAGATCCACACTTCCTGTTTGTTCAGAAGATGCAGGGGAGGAAATTGGTCAACGTTTTTGGCCAAAACGGGGGCATTCCGAGTTGGAAAAAATACTTTAGGACATACGCCTTGTTTCTTGCCTATTCGACCCAAAAGAGCGAAAAGCATTACTATCACGTCCTGACCGACAAATGCATGCTAATTGACATTGACACTCCACAAGACTTACGTTGGGCTGAAGCCGTTATTCGCAACGGGCTTTTTGATTTTGGGTTCTAATATGCTAACAGCCATTCTTCCTATACATATCAATCAAAATCCATTTTGGTCCTCGGCAACAGGTTTGGAATGTATTGAAAATTTTATTAAAACCTGCAAACAAATTTCGGAAATCGACCGATTTGTTGTTATTACCCATGATGTACCAGTATGCTGTTTGGCTGAAAAATACGGAATGGAGATTATGAGCGTTGACCTTCCTGGAATTTTAAACCTGCCATATACATTTGAACAATCCCGAGCCTTGGCTCGTAACTTTCAAAAATCCTGCATAAAGCAAAATGATGCCCTGATTATTGTCGACCATAGGAACCTGTCCCTTTCCGTTGATGATATCACCGAGGCCCTTATAGCCCACCAACAAAACCCAGAGACCGGCGTGATAAGCGTGGCCTTTTGTCTGGATTACCCTTGCCAGTGGAAATCATATTTTAATTTTCTTGGTTGTGTGGTCATTAATTTTGAAGAATTGGGTATCATGGATGAAGTTTCAAATATTCATCGTGCCGGCTCCAACAGGGGCGTTACATGTCACACCAAGGATGATGGAGATATCGCGATTAGCGTATTCATCGATGGTCCTCGCTATGGCATCTCTTTTCGCACTCAGAGACAGGTTCAGGAAAGTTTCGTGTCCCAAATTATTCCATTTGATGCAAACGGACCTCAATATGGGCAAAGTCATGTGCTACACATTTCAACACCCGAATATGAAACACAGATAGACAACGACTCTGTCAAACTCTCAGGGATGATTTTCATTTTGACCAGACCTTCCCAATCCAGTGAGTACGACACCGTTGAAATCTTTACGCCACCAAATGCACCTTGGGAATTGGGAAAGACTGGTGACGTAGTGTTTAATACGGAAACTAATGAACCGATGATTGGTCGGCAACAGTTCCCACCGACCTATACTTACGATGGTTCATTCTGCATATTAGGTTCAAAACAATTAGAGGAAGAATCTTTTCCAGACCTTACACCATTTACTTTAAAAGAATCCTGCATGGTAACCGATTGGGTGGATTACTGCCATCGCCAATAACGCTTTTAACATATAAGAAAGACGCTTAAATGTATCATGCTAAAACAGGGAATTCTGAATTGACTACGCCATAAGGACCTTACTTGAAAAAGATTCGACAACTCGCTCCAATTGGCAGCACATAATGAATTCCCTCTCGTTCCCACGCTCTGCGTGGGAATGCACTGTGGACGCTCCCCTCAGCGTCCGTTCGC
Organism: Desulfobacteraceae bacterium; assembly: GCA_016844935.1. Lineage (GTDB taxonomy): Bacteria > Desulfobacterota > DSM-4660 > Desulfatiglandales > Desulfatiglandaceae > NaphS2. The sequence goes on from JAERTK010000187.1 coordinate 23,442, forward strand.
ACCGTTCCCACGCAGAGCGTGGGAAGGAGGGAGTGTATTGCGTAAGAACGAGGATTCTCTCCAACGGTCGTGATTTACACCCCAGTCTCCCCTTTGGCCGGCTACTGGGTGCATGCGGAGCAGAAGACGGCTTTAATCGGCGCCTATGAAGAAGAGGCCGCCAAGGTTATGAAAAAACATGGTCTTAAACCATTGTCAGGCTGGCAATCCTGGCTTCGAAAACGTCTAATTCCCCCTGTTAAAGGCGATGGGGCTGGCATCTATGCCGGCTCATTTAAAACTCCTTGAGGCAGTTCAGATTTTTAAACATGGCGGTCGAAGACGTAATTGGCAATTGGTAAAAAAATATATCTTTTGATGAAGAATCAAATTTCTTGCTGAAATCCTGATGATTGTATTTTCAACATTTCCAGGGGCACAAAATCTCCTCAAGATTGCTCAACATTTTATCCAGAATGAGGAAGAAAATGTCAATGAAGCCTATGCGTTAGTTTCCTTATTGGGTGTAACGATTGACTCTTGGGAAATGCAGGTTCGGATAGCGAATATTTTACTAAAGAAAGGGGAACTTGATAAAGTCGAAAAGATCCTTTCCAGAATCGATATTAAAAAATACTTGGACCAAGCCACAAGGCCAGGGCAGATATATCTATTCCTGAGCGTTCTTTGTAGAGTTGATAGAGCTTGTGAGGCAGCGGCCTTGCTTGAATCAATCAATATCATCGGGCGTTTTTCGCATGCTGATAACCTGAATATTAGCATTATGGTGGCAAACGCTCTGGTAAACGAAGGCCATTCGGAAAAGGCAAAAAACACCCTTTTTAAAATTGATGTTGAAAACGCTTATGCGGAAGATACTGACCTGCAAAATGCTTATGCCAGGATAGGTTGGAATATCTATTGGAGAGAAAAAAACTACACCAATGTAATTGAATGGATAGAAAAAGACCTGAATATGGATTACATGCAATATGGTCCAACTGACCATCGAAGCACGACCCGTTTATCACCCACATGGCGTTGCATGTATGCCCAAGCGCTAGCCGCTCAAGGTGATGTCACCGCAGCGCGAGAGCAAGTAGCAGAGGCGTATGCTGCTGATAAAACCTTGAAGGATGGTTATGCCCGAATTGCATGGGCGCATTTCTATAAAAAGCAGGATTTTGCATCCATTCGATTATGGATCGATCGTGATGAAAAAAACAGAGAACTTTCCCCGAATTGGCAATTGCAGTATGCCCGAGTCATCGCTAAAACTGAAGGCATTGAAGCAGCGTTGCCTCTGATTGAAAAAGCATGCAATGAAGAGCCTAATTTAGAAAATGCATACTGCTCGATTGCTTGGGAACACTATGTACCAAAGGATTATGCCTTCGAAAAAGTCATTCCCTATTTTGAAAAGGATTATCAGCGTGGGCATCTAACCGGCAGTTGGCAAGCACTCTACGCTGTGGCGCTATCTTTCACAGGAAGGGGATATGAAGCGGAAAAATTTGTCAAAAATGCATACAAAGCAAATAATCAATTCGACAATGGTTTTGCCCGGCGCGGGTGGGTAAGGTATTATTACTGTGGTTATGCGCCGGATGGTTACTCCGAACACAATAGCTCCCCATATTACATCCCGCACTTCCGGCATCCCAGGCATATATCTGTATTATAGCTGAAAGGTCAAAGCTGGAAAATGCAACCTGCATCGCCTTTCACCTTTTAATTGAAAATACAAAGTATGAACAATAATAAATTCCTTGGCGAAAATCTGATATTTATTATTTCTCAACCTCGATCCGGCTCTACCATGCTGCAGAGAATTTTTGGTTCGCACCCCGCTATCCATACCGTTGCAGAGCCATGGATTATGTTACACCCCTTATACGCGCTTCGTGGTCAGGGAATTTCGTGCGAATATGATGCAAGATTAGCGCATGATGCACTTAATGATTATTTATCATCAATAAATTCCGATGAAGGAATAATCTTTGATGCGATAAGATCCTACGCGAATATTTTATATCGCGGTGCTCTAAAAAAGAGAAAAGAGACGTATTTTTTGGATAAAACACCTCGATACTATTTTATTGTAAATGATTTGATTAGGTTATTTCCATCTGCCAGATTTATCATTTTAAGGCGAAATCCTCTTGCAGTTTTGACTTCAATCTTAATTAATTGGGTTAAAGGTGATATTGTCAAGCTAAATCATTTTAGCTTTGATTTGATAACGGCTATCGATTTACTTATAAATATTGAACGTAAACCAAAGAACATTGCTTGGATAAAATATGAGGATATAGTACGGGGTCCCGAAGAAACTCTTTTTGCTGTCTGTGAATCAATCGATATTCCCTTTGACCGGATTATGCTTAACTATGCAAATAGTTCTCCAGTTACAGGGCGCATGGGGGACGATGAAAATGCTTTAAATTTGGATAATTTATCATCAACAAGCATAAGCAAATGGGAGGATATTCTGGATAGTAACCCAATGTATTCCTATATCGGCAGGGAATATTGCGAGATACTAGGAGAAACACGTATTGAATCATTTGGATATTCATTTACGGCCCTGCTAAAGAAGCTTAATAAACATCATTATTATTTAAATGCCGACGAAAAACAAATTTGCCATTCGATTACTGAACACTTTTTGAATGTTAATGGTATACAAAAACATTTTAATGAAGGAATAAAGCATCAGAAAATGGGGCGCCTCGATTTGGCGTCAAGTATTTTTAATAGAGTTATTCAAAACGCTGAAGATAGACCGCAACTTACAATATCAGCACAATTGAGAAACCTCGATATCCTGCTGGCATCGAAGCCGGATAGAGAAGCCCGAAAAGAAGTGGAACGGGCATGGAAAGCAATTGACACGTATAGTTTGGAAATATTCGGTACTGAGGCATACTACCACAGAGGAGTGAAACTTCATAAGGCGGGTTATTTGGATCTTGCCGTCAGCGTTTATAAACGTGTAATGGAAGAACAAAAGAGAGAACCCCTACTGGCATCTTGGGCAATGTTCAAATATGGTGAGATATTTCTCGAATCCGGAGATTTTCAATCCGCGAAAACAATGTTTTCCAATGCCTTGAACCTTAATCCTGATCATGCAAAAGCTAAGATCTATCTTGTAGAACCCTCTGAGCCGCTACGAGTTTGTATTGGCGAAAATGCGAATGACGATTGCATAAGTGTACCCATGGACCCTATTGATGAAGAACTATGGCAGTACTATTTCTCGCGGCGAACCCCTGATTTCGTACGCGTTTGTCTCAATGGGCAATTTTCTGATGCATATGAGGACAAATTACACCGGCTTTTTTCGAAATACCTCGTGAAGAAATTTCAGGTTGATATTGTGAGCAACAAAGATGATGCGCCACACCCTTTATGCCATTAGTCGGCTTATCCACCGATGAAAGGCTCCATCTGCATCAAACGCAAAGCGATCCGATTGTGATGGCACTTAAAAAATCCTTGAGCGCTCAAATTGAGGAAAAAAGTTGAGCCCAATTCAGGTCTTGGCCAGACCATTGGTTAGACCCGGACGAAACTTTCCTCGTAAACTTAAAAGATCTCAGAGGAAATACGTCATCAACTATAAGCCGATTCTTTAAGTTAATGATATTGCATCTATATTCTTAAAAAAATATAGATTCAATTCAAAGGGCTTTGTATGTTTTCGACATTAAATAATATTACTTCTGTAATGCCTAAGTC
>JAERTK010000188.1 GCA_016844935.1 Desulfobacteraceae bacterium
AACCGTACAGATTTTCAATAAAATCTGAGTATGGGCGAAACCTATGCGAATTTCAAGTCGATCCCTCCATCTTTTGACGTTTTTATAAGTTATTGCTAATGTTTACGTTAAATTCTTAAAAGCTTAGTCGGACACTACTGACGATAAGTGTATTTTCGATTATCGAGTTCTGAAATCCACTTGGCTAGAAATGTGCTAACAACTGGACCAGAAAGTTCATTATTTGCCATTGAAGGATGACAAAGGTAGCTAGAAATAAATATCTCTTTTTCAGAATCTCCTGGAATAATCAACTCTCCATAAGTAAGAGAACCATTGCTCAGCTCACTATCAATAAAAACCTGGTACTCACCTGACGTTAGTTGCTCCCTTTCCTTTTGAGTAATGCAGAATCCCCAGCGCTCTTTATAGTATGAAGTAATATAAGGAATTGCATCCGGTTGTTCAGGAAGTGAATATAAATGTTCTTGTAGTTCGTCATAATCAATTACCTTATTTATTGGTGTTGAATATCCAACCACATGTAAATTTGATTTTTTGAAATCGCAAATCTTGTTTCCACTTGGGGTGATTATATAGGCATCGTTTATATTCCATTCCTTTGGTACTTCCCAATCAAAGCACATTGTTCCAGTGGGTACTTCGATTTTGTTCATGCTTGGAACGTGCTTTTGCAAAATCGCTAATGACTGGCGATAGCCATTGCCTGTTATGCTTCGACAAATAGGAAAAAGCTCCTGACAAAGCTCGTGCATCTCCTCACCCAAATTAGGCATTCTCTTCTCCTTCAATTCGATAAAGTGTATTTTTTGCCTTGCCAGATTTGATTATGCCTGAAACAAATTCATACATATGTTGAGCGGGGACTGTTCTTAAACCTGCCCCCTCATTTGGTCTATGACCTGAATACAGCCCCGCCCCCCACATTAATTCTCCTGCTGGATCTACATGTGTTAGAACACCTTTTTCGATGTTTCGCACAAATAATCCATAGGTTTTTGATTCTGTATTCCCTGATTCATTGGTGTAATTTCCGCTAAACGTTTTGTGATAGCGATATTCCACCTCAAGCATTTCTTCTACATGATGATAGAATGTCATACTATTTTGATCTGGCAGGTCTAAAACGGCAATTCGCCCATTCATTTCTCTCAATACCGCAAATGGCGAATCAGATCCGTATCCACTGTAATTGTCAATATTTTTGAATTTATCAGCGGCAAAACCAATTGCGGCAAACGAATAAATCGGATGACCAGTTCTTACCGCTAGCGGATGCATTCTTCCTGCTTCTGTAAGAGCCCCCATATGGGAAGGTGTATCTCTTTTGTCAAAGGGAACACCTTTGGTGAAATCAAAATTGAATAGCGGCAACAGTAAGGTTCCTGTTGGCCCAATCGCTTCCAAAAATGAATCAAGAATATCTTGGGGGGAAAGCCTCACACCTGATTTGAGGTGACGTTTAAAAATCCTCTTGATGTTACTATGCAAAAGTAGTACATCACCTTCCTGTACTCCAGCTTCTTTCCATTCACCTGCAAGCATTTGTATCATTCATATTCTCCTATGGGTTGGTTTTTTATTTTTAGCATCTAACGTTAAGCTCACCAGCCCCTCTGACTCACTCCGCCAGGACCGCCAAAGTATCAGGGGTCTGGTGGAGCGCTGGGTTGGGCGGTATCCACAACTCTCGAAGAAAATATCAGGCCACGTTCAGGGCTGGCTGCGATTCCACATAAGTAACAGGGATTTGCTCTGTTGGCGACGCTTGGAAATGAGTAACTTTCAAAAACTGGCGTACCGGCATAGCATTCAGCATGTGCAAAACTAACTCGCGCAAATCCTCTGGAACTTCAATCAGTTTCTCCAAGGCATAGCTACGGGGACCATATTCAGTATGTTCCGTCAGGATCGAAAAATGAAGGATGGTGACACTAATTGGTTGGCGAGTCTGTAAATTGACTCGCAAAAGGATATGTTCTGTTAATTCCACGCCTGTCCCCGGCTCATTTTGACCAAAGAAGATTTCCAGAATATCAGCTTCTCTGTCGTAGACCAAACGAACGGGAGTTCCGTCCGTAGCGATTATTTTTGTCTCAAAAAATGCTGTTTTGTCCATGGATTCACCTTTTGGGTTGAATGTATTTTGCCCACCCGGTCACTACAAAATTATTGGGGGAATATCTGCCATGTTCATCAAGGCTCGTTTTAAAAATAACGATGACAACCAGATGATTATTATCCGGCTTTAACTCATCGAACTGCTTGAAATACCGATATTCGTTAGACAGCAGGGCATCTTGTTTGCGACGTCCCGTACGGATAGTCTCAAGAAATTGCTCAAAGTATGGCTCCAATTCAGGCCGTGATTCCAGAATGTGCTGCCAACGTTCTTCCGTTAAATAGATAGTATGACCATACCGATCTTGAGCTGTCCATTTCTTCATTTTCATGGTTGCCTTTCTGCCAATCTGCCAGCCTGAGATCGTATGGCCTTGAATAATTGAATTCCAAAATTTAAAGTTTGAGATATTGCTGCTATGCTATGTCTCCCTGGCCCAAAAATTATGTGCTATGGGACTCTTATCCTTTATTCAAGGCGACAGAAAACATGAAATCTATTTTATATGGATGGATTTTAAGATTTCATCTGCAGAATATGCATTCATAGAAGAACCTTCTTCAACAAATTTTATGACGATAGCATTTCTCGGCTTTTCGACAAACCCCAATAAGCCTGCATATTCAGATCTCAAGACCTCATCTTTGTTCATGATTTTAAACCAGGAGAAATTGTTCTCTTTTGTGATTTCAGCTGCACGGTAAAGTGTATACTGATAGGCCTTTTCACCCGATATGTAAGCGTTTCCTTCAAAAGATATTCTATACATAGTGGGACTGATTCTTAGATCAGTATAACCACCTGCAAAACTTTCTTCAGCAGGTTGATATCCTGTTGGTGCACATCCAAATATTAAGGGAATACTCAGCATTACGCAAAAGAACATTGTGCATGACTTAAAAGCAAACCGTTTTCTCATTTTTCAAAATCTCCTATCCGTTCTCGTTGAATAAGGCTCACTGGAGGTAATTGATTTAAGAGTCGAGATCCTTCATTTTCAATTGTCCGCATTCCCAAGAAAGTTTCGAAAACCCGATATCTTGTTGTTTACAAAGCGACTTCACTATCTCCACATAGACTTCTTTGAAACGGTCACCGAGTATAACCGCCTTAATGCAACTCGTCACGTCAAGAGGCTCATTCTCGAAACTGTCACATGGATCATAAACTACAATTCTGTATTCGTTCTCATCCGCAAAGTCCGTATGTTTTTTAAAGAATATCTGTTCGATATTGTTCTTTACAAATTGATTCGCCCATTCAGTCTTTTCATTCCCTACAAATTCTTCCGCATTAGCATCAGTGAGGCGGTGATCATTGATCGCCATATTTCCGTCGTAGCGAACACGATCCAGATATACTGGAAACTTCTCCCCGATTCTTTTAAATAGTTTTTCTTGGAGAGCCTGGGCAGAAAATGCGATACAGATACCATAGAAACTCTCTCCATATTGCGCCCACATTCGCAACCGATTATAGCCTGATCGTCCTATATCACCACTGGAAATGTCAAGATCCGTTCCTTTTTCAGGATGATCGTTACAGCAAAAAGAAGCGAACTTGTAACTTCGAGTTACATCATTGAGTGCTATCTCAGCCTTGTGCCATTCCCTGGAGAAATCTCTGTCTGAAAGAGCGTTCCCTTCCAAGTGGGGACAGAGGTTCCATTTTCCATACTCGCGGGGATCATGCGTATTAGAGCCACGCGAGAGTCTTAGCTGGTTCTCCCCAAGGATATGTTCTATGGCTACATTCATCTTCGTATAGTGAAATATAGTATCCAAATTCTGGATCGTCGATAAATCAATATTCATTCAGTTTCCTCATATTGACAGAAGCCCAACAGTCTGGATAAGTGGAAAATTTTCCGCCTATAGCCTTTATGGTGTGGAAAATGCTCCATCTATTATCATATTATAACATAAAACATGGAAAATTACGTATTGACTTTTCCATGTATTGGGTTATAGGATCGATAGCATGGAAAATTCAAAAATATTCCGACCCGATCCCGATCTTCGCCTTATGGATCAGGTGCGCCAGGTCCTGCGCTATCACCATTATGCCTATCGCACGGAACAAACTTATTGCGACTGGATCAAGCGTTACATCCGGTATCATGGGGGTAAAACCCATCCCCTGAAAATGGGGAAAAAGGAGATTGAAGCCTTTCTATCCCATTTGGCGGTTCAGAAAAATGTCGCTGCAGCCACCCAGCGCCAGGCCCTCAACGCCATCGTTTTCCTATATAAAAAAGTGCTCGACATTCCGGTTGATGAAAATCTTGAACCTGTCCGCGCCAAAAGACAGCCCCGACCTCCGGTGGTCATGAGCCAGAGGGAGGTCTTAATTGTCCTGGAGTACATGCGGGGGTTGCATCTCCTCATGGCGAAACTTCTCTACGGCAGCGGCCTGCGGCTCATGGAATGCATCCGCCTGCGGGTCCGCGACCTTGATTTTGACCGCAAACTGATTTATGTCCGGGCCGCCAAGGGCGGCAAGGACCGTACCACCCTTTTTCCGGAATCCCTTCACCCCCTCCTGAAACTTCAGATTAAAGGGGTTGAAAAACTGCACCAACAGGACCTGGTGGATGGTTTTGGGGAAGTCTATCTTCCCCACGCCCTTGCCCGAAAATACCCCAATGCGGCCAAATCCTTCGGTTGGCAATATGTGTTCCCCTCAAAAAAACGCAGCAAGGATCCCCGCTCGGGCAAAACAAGGCGTCATCATGTGTTGGAATCCGGCCTTCAAAAAGCGGTAAAGGCCGCCGTGAATAAAGCGGGGCTGACCAAACCCGTGGGCTGTCATACATTCCGGCATTCTTTTGCCACGCACTTACTGGAAAACGGGGTGAATATTCGGGTGGTTCAGGAACTCATGGGACATGCGAGTGTAAAGACCACCGAAATCTATACCCATGTCATGGAAAAGGACATTACCGTAGTTCAAAGCCCTCTGGACAAGCTTTTGTGAATCGGTGTTTTCTGCTGCATGTTCGGGATGATATTTTAAACCGGAAGAATGTCAAGAAAAATCTATCAGAAAATACTGAATCATTATGGTTGAAGCATTCGCCTAAGGGACCCCTGACAGGGAAAAAGGAGCAACCCGCCATTGTATCTTAAAAGAGTCTATGCACGGGATGGATACCACTACATCCTCTCGGAATCCTGCCAGGATGAGGACTGCTGGAAACACCGACCCCTGATAGATCTGGGGCCCGATCCCGGGGTTTATATCGAATACCCGGGGGGCAACAGTTTTCATGTGAAGGAATCGTTCCTGGAAAGGGTTCAGGAAATGGCTGAGCGCTTCTCGGAAGATGAGCTGGAATCACTTCTCATGCCGTTTCTGGATCCCCGTATTCGACGGATTGTGGAACAGTTCGAACGTCCCAAAGAACCCTTCAAACCCTGGGCCTCCCTCACGGCCCAAGAAGTCCTGGAAGAACAGAAGAAACTCCATTCTTTTGATAAGCGCCGGTTTCATTACCTTCGATTCGGGCGGGTCCAGATGGGAGATCTGGATCGCAGGCCCTATAGATTCCTGCAGGTTCTATCGGAAAAAAGCCGGGATGAAATCGAAGCCATGATGGAACAAATGGAATTGGTCCTTAAGCCCCATGAACAACGGGTTTACGTCTATACGGCCTTTCACCTTCAAAACCATTTTTCACACATGCACACGCGGAACCACCCATCAGCCCTCAACCCGGAGAGGGTGGATGCATTTTTCATGGAAGAGATATGCAGGCTCAATCGGGATGAACGGTTTTTTCAAGGTGTTGCTCCTCACCATCACCAGTCCCTTAATCCCTATTTGATCAAATACCTGATTCTCTATTTTGACAACGACTTTGTCCCCGGCACTTTCTGGAACCAAACCGTGAAAGATTTCATGTGGCAGCATCAATTTTATCGTAAAGCCAAACCCCAATCCAGCCCATCCGTTTCCCTTGATGCCGCCTGTCGGTGCTTGGAGATTTCACTTGATGATTTCAAAAAAATGGATCAGCAAAAGCTGACCCGTTGTTACCGGCGTCTGGCAAAAAAGACCCATCCCGACAGGGGAGGGGAGGGCGACCGTTTTGTGGAAATAAAGGAAGCCTATGAGATGCTGTTACAGAGGAAATAGACTCACGTTCCCCGCCGGCCCAGAGCGTACTTCCCCTGCTTTCCCGTAAAGGGCATGGTGAGCAGCCGGGGGAGGGTGACTTGGGCGGCGTTTCTGAACTGCCGTAACCCGATGGTCATGTCCAGATGACCGTCTTTGGGTTGCGCGAGGTAGGTGCCGAAGATGCGATCCCACCAGGAGAGGTTGAACCCGAAATTACTGTTGGTTTCCCTGGGGTATATGGAGTGATGTACCCGGTGCATGTCCGGTGTGACCACCAGGAATCTCAAAATCCGGTCGACGCTTTTCGGCAGGCCCACATTGCCGTGATTAAACATGGCCATGCCGTTTAAGATCACTTCAAAGGCCACCACCGCACCCACCGGCGGCCCCAGTACCGCCACGGCGGACATTTTAATGAGCATGGAGATGATGATCTCAATGGGATGAAACCGCAGGCCGGTGGTCACGTCGTAGTCCAGGTCCGCGTGGTGCACCATATGGAGCCGCCAGAGCAGGGGCACCGCGTGAAACATGAGGTGCTGAAGATAGACCACCATGTCCAGCAGAACAATGGAGAGAGAAAATGACACCCAGTAGGGCAGGTCGTGGAGATTGAGAAGACCCCAGCCCTGTTCCCGGGCCTTGATGGCCACCGTCACCGCCAGCACCGGAAAAACAAGTCGCACCACGAGCGGGTTCAGCACCGTAAGGCCCAGATTCCATACCCAGCGGACCCCCTTTGAGGTGGTTCTTTTTCGTTTGGGCGAAATGATCTCCCACAAAGCCATCACCAGGAAAATACCCAGAAAAAAACTCAGTCGGATGACGGCTGCTTTTTCCATGGGGTTACAGGTCCTTTCATTTGCCGCAGATTATCTACCGCGCCTATAGATTCCCGATGATTCCTTCCCACAAATTTGAAAGGGACGGCCCCGCCTTTTCGGAAGTGGAGATGACCGCATCAAGGGAAGTCTCCGCCATGCAGTCCGGGAGGTTCATGTTGGTAATGACAACGATGGCCAGGATTTTCATGCCGGTTTGGACGCCCACGATGGTCTGGGAAACGGTGGACATGCCCACCGCATCGCCCCCAATCATTCTCAGGAATCGCGTTTCCGCGGGCGTTTCAAGGGAAGGGCCCAATACCCCCACATAGACACCCTGACGCAGATAAATCTTCTGTTCAAGGGCCGTTTCACGGGCCAGGCGCACCAGATGGGGGTCGTAGGCACGGCTCATATCGGGAAACCGGGGCCCGAAATCATCCGGGTTTTGTCCGACCAGAGGATTTACACCCTTTAAATTGATATGGTCGGTAACCACCATGAGGTCTCCCGTTTCGAATTGCGGATTCAGGCCGCCCGACGCGCTCGACATGAACAGGTACTCTGCGCCGAGCATGGCCATGACCCTCACGGGGAATGTCACCTCCCTGGGGGTATACCCCTCATAAAGGTGAAAGCGGCCTTCAAGGGCCAGCACATATTTCCCTGCCATTGTACCGCCCACCAGGTTTCCCTGGTGCCCCTCCACCGTGGAGGTGGGGAAATGGGGGATCTTCTCGAATGGCAAGCGAAAGTCAACGACAATATTTTTGGTGAGGTTCCCAAGACCCGTTCCCGTGATCATGCCGATGTCAGGCGCTTTTTTCATCAGCGAAGACAGAAATTCAACTGTTTCCCTTATGTCAACCAGCATACAATTTCTCCTGGAGGTTTTTGCCTTTCCTCTTTATGCCAGGTCCCGACTAAAGTCAACAGCCGAAAAGACCTGTGGGTTATTTGAAAAGCTTAAAAGAGACCGTCAATACCTCAAGATTGAAATTATTTTGCCTTCAAACATTGAAAAATTCAAACCATTGCATATATTTAAACGAAGTTGGTTCTTGTTCTCCAGCCGTTTTGACATTGAAAAACTTGGAGAAACCAAAAAATTATGGTACGTATTTTGCCGTACCGCCCTTGCTTTAGCGGTTAGGGAAAAATAATTCAATCGACTCCAGCACAGGAGGTTCATCATGGAGGAAAGCTCGACATCATCGCCTTTTGCAGGCCCTGGTGCCCGTCACCCGTATTTCAGGGTGGTGTATCTGTCGGCTGTTTTCAGCCTGTTTTTTTTGATCAGCGTTCAATCCGCCCCCGGCGCCGACCCGGAAGAAACATCCCGGTCCAAAACCGAAGGTATTTCTCACCACACAACCCTTGCCAATGCCGGCATTTCCATCACGCCGGTTCGAAAAACCAAGTCTGATCGCTTCAACCGCATCATCTCCAAGGCCGCTGACCGTTACAAAGTGGATACGGCTTTGATTAAGGCCGTCATTATGATGGAGTCCGCCTATAACCCGAAAGCCGTCTCAAAACAAGGGGCTAAGGGGCTCATGCAGCTCATGCCCAGAACCGCCCGGGCACTGGGCGTTAAGAACGCCTTCAATCCCACCCATAACATTAACGGCGGTGTCAAATATTTAAGACAGCTCCTGGACGCTTTCGACGGTGACACAAAGCTCGCGCTGGCGGCCTATAACGCCGGTTCCAGCAAGGTCAGGCGTTATGGGGGAATCCCCCCCATAAAGGCAATCAGGGTTTATGTTAAGAAGGTCTTCGCCTATTATCATCATTACAAGGTGGAGATGGCCTCCAGGACAGAAAAGGTTTGATTCGATTCTTCTTCAAGCATGGGGATAGGGTGAACACATCCCCATGCCTTCACGTTATTACAACAAATATCGACTCTCGATTGTTATTAAATTTCTTTCATTTTCAGCAAACCCCGCCCCCACGGTTCGAGTCCCTTTTTTGCCCTTGACCTGTTTCTCACATTTAATATAAGAATACGGCAAACATGACGATCTAAAAGGACCCATAGAATAATGAAACAAATCATCCAAGACCTGAAACACCCGAACGCCCTCCCTGAAAATGCCGGGAAAGTGCGTGTGGTCCAGACCCATATCTCCGTTGTGTTTGTGGCAGATTCATTTGTCTACAAGGTCAAAAAACCCGTAAATTTCGGTTTTTTGGATTTTTCAACCCTTGAAAAACGGCAGCACTACTGTCACCAGGAAGTTTCCCTCAACCGGCGGCTGGCCAGGGATCTGTATGTGGATGTTCTTCCCATAACCCTGGTGAACGGAAAACACACCCTGAACGGGGAGGGGGGAGATGCCGTGGAATACGCGGTCAAAATGAAGCGTATTCCGGATGACCGGCTGATGAAATCCCTTTTTGAAGCCGGAAAGGTGACACCGGAACATCTGGCGGAAATTGCAAAGGTTCTGGCGGAATTTCATTTGAGTGCCAGGACGGACCCCGGGATTTCCAAATACGCGGAACCGGAAAAATTTAAAATCAATACGGACGAAAATTTCCAGCAGGTTCAAAGCCATTGCGGCCTGACCATTTCGGATCGTCAATTCCGGGACATAGAGCGCTACACAAACGACTTTTACAAGACCCATGGTGATCTGTTTTTCGAAAGGATCGCCAAAGGCCGCATCAGAGACTGTCACGGCGACCTCCACATGGAGCATGTGTGCCTCATGCCGGGATTGCCCATCATCGATTGCATCGAATTCAACGAGCGGTTTCGATTCAGCGATGCCATTGCGGACATGGCCTTTCTGTTGATGGACCTGGAATACCATGGGGGCGGGAAAGACGCGGAAATTCTCTGGAACCGCTACAAAATTCTTTCAAAAGAGGATGATGTGGATCACCTGCTCACATTTTACAAGGTTTACAGGGCATTTGTCCGGGGCAAAGTGAACGGGTTTCAAATCGATGATCCTGCCATCGGGGATGCGGAAAAAGCGGAGGCCATCAAACGCGCAAAGTCCTATTTCAACCTGGCCCATGGC
>JAERTK010000189.1 GCA_016844935.1 Desulfobacteraceae bacterium
ATTCCACTCCATGTTCCCGATCCAGTTGTAGACCGACCCGGAAGGATTGATCTCATTCCGGTTCCCCCGCACCGCCCCCACTTCCGGTGTCATGGCGTTTGCCGCTTTCGTGAGCCATTCAGCATCCATGATGGTATCGGAATCCAGGAATTGCACCAGGGGCGAATCTCCCGCGCGCCATCCCGCGTTCCGGCCGAGACCGGGGGTGGGCCCCGTTTGAATAATTTGGGCCGGATGGATTTCCACAACATGGACCCCGGAATAAGCGCCCGCAAGGGCGACACTGCCATCCGTGGAGCCGCCATCCACATAGAACGTATGAATTTTCCCTTCCGTGTAACGGCTTGCCCTGACACTTTCGATGCATTTTTGAATGGTCTTTTCCGTATTGACCCCAATGATCACCACGTCAATATCCATGAATCACTCCGTCTCCGGGCCCAGGTCTTTTCGGATGATGCGGGCCGGTATGCCCACCGCCACGCTGTCCGGGGGAACATCCCGGATCACCACCGCATTGGCCCCGATGACCACGTTGTCCCCCACCGTAATGTCCCCCAGAATTTTGGCACCCACACCCACATCCACGTTGTTTCCCATGACAGGCGCCACAGGGTGGGCCGTGTGGCTCAACCCCACCGTGACACCGTTTCTGATGATGCAGTTGTCGCCGAATCGGGCATACCCGCTCACCACGATATCGCTGAAATGATCAATCCTGAAATTTCTACCGATCTCCACCTCGCAGGGAAACTCGATCCCCGTGACGATCTGGATTATTTTGTAAAGGAATTTGTAGAGAAAAGAACACGGTTTCCTGATCCAGGGGTTGCGGATGGTGTACCGCCAGCGGCCGAAGCGGTATACAATCATGACCCAGAACCCCTGAGCACCCCAGTCTCCGCCGTATGTTTTCAAGTCCTCACTCAAATTCGGGAACAAGGCCATGGGATCTCTCCATTGGGATCATGGGTCATTGGTTGCTTACCAGGGAATGGGAGGGGAAAAGCGGCCCATGCGGGTATCCCATAACGCCCGAAATCCCTGGCTCACAAACCCGGATGACTCAGCCCGCTTCAAAGAACGATTCTGGCCGCCGGGCCTCAGGTTGGCCACATAGCGCAGGGCATGCCAGCCGATTTCCACACCGGCGTTGGCCAGGAGAGAGAAGAGCCCGCGATTTTTTCTGAAGTAGAGATACTCGCTGCGCATTCGGAACTTGAGCACCTGGCTCCCCCCCTTGTCAAACTTCTGGTCCTTCCGGGTCTTGGCGCTTCCGCCCCCCACATGAACCACCTCCGCATCGGGCACAAAAAAGACCCTCCATCCGTTCCGTTTGGCCCGGAGACAGAGATCCGTCTCCTCATAATAGATAAAAAACCGCTCGTCAAAAAGACCGGTCTGGGTGAGCATGCGGCGGCGGTAAATGGTAAAGGTCCCCGGCACCCAGTCCACCTCCTGAACGCTGTTGTGATCGAAATACTTAAAATCCCCCCGGCCGAAAAACCTGGAAGACGCGTATTTGTCGCTGAGACCGCTCAAGGTTAAGAACTTGTACAGGCTGTTGGGAAAGCGCCGGGCGGAAGGATCCAGATCCCCATCCAGATTCACCAACCGCCCACCACAGAGTCCGCAATCGGGATGCTCTTCCATAAACCGGATGCTGTTTTCCAGCGCCCCCGGTTTGATATAGGCATCGGGATTCAACAAAATAATGTACGCTCCCGTTGCCAGCTCATAGGCCTGGTTGTTGGCGGCGGCAAAACCCACATTGGTTTTATTTTCAATTAAATGTACCTGCTTGAAGGTTTCCCTGACCATGGCCGCGGAATCATCTTTTGAGTCATTGTCCACCACAAAAACTTCCAATTCATGACCACCGGGATATTTGAACAGCGACTCCAGGCACTCCTTCAGCATGGCACGGGTATTGTAACTCACGACAATTACGGTAATTTTCATAAAGTTCATCTCCTTTATGCCACTTTTAACCCCGTGGCATAAAATCTAATCAGCCGGTCTGGAATAATCGTATAAAACCCCTCCGCTGATAAAAACCCTCAGCAACGGATCAATCTGCCGCAGGTAATAATTGAACTTGGCGATCCCTTTTCTGGGAAGAAAGATAATATCATTATCCTTAAGCACGTAATTCTGTGAAAAATCACCGTGGGCCAATATGGTTTCCAGGTTCACGGTCTTCACACCTTCCTCATGCTGCACCTTCCGGATCAGACGAATCTCTTCGATATTGGCGTTTTCAGTGGGTCCACCGGCCAGATTGATGGCATCTAAAATCGTCAGTGCCGTGGTCTGAATGGGCATGGCCCCCGGCGTTTTGATCTCGCCCATGACAAAGACAGCGGCATCCATGGAATCGGGGATATAGACGATATCGTTATTGGCCAGACGCACATTCATTCTCATATCCGCCTTCTGAAGAAGCTGCAGCAGATCCACCCAGATGATTTGATCACGGCCCCTGACAATATAGCATTTTGAAAGAAAAACACTTTTGTCTTCGGTGGGAAGACCGCCGGCCATGGAAAGGGCTTCAAGAAGGGTGACGGCGCCGTCAAAATGGATAATGCCCGGATTATCCACCCGGCCCAACACGAACACTTTATTGTTTTTGTATTCGGTGATACCTACCGTCACCAACGGCTCTTCATAATATTTACGGTAGAGTTTTCCGATGGCCTTTGCCGCTGCGCCCCGGCTCATTCCCCCAATCTTGAACACCCCGACCATGGGCAGCGTAATGAGTCCATGGGGGCCCACCACATGTTCCCCTGCCAGATCAGGACGTTTCCAGACGCCGATCTTCAGAACATCACCCGGACCGATGAGATATTCCTTGTCCAGGTTGGCATCGTAAATCTTCAGAAGTTCAGGGGTTACGTAAGGGATCTTTGACTCAAACTCGATGGTTTTAAACGGCGTGTCATCCTTGATCTCAACCGGCGCCGGGTAACAACCCCAGAGGGTTGAGAGCAGGGAGAGAACAAAGAGAACGATGAATGACGAGTGACGAATGACGAGTGACGAATAACTGCCCCCTGCCCCCTGCCAACTTGTTATCTTCTTCCGCCCTATCGACATCTGACGCCTCACCTTCTTAAGCCTCATAGTGATCCCGGATCCACTCCTGATAGGCCCCGCTCCTGACACGGTCGATCCATTCCTGATGCGCCAGGTACCATGCAAGGGTTTTTTCGATTCCCGTTTGAAAAGACTCCTCCGGAACCCATCCCAGATCATTTTTCAATTTGCTGGAATCGATGGCATACCGCCGGTCGTGGCCCAACCGGTCCTTCACATAGGTGATCAGGCTTCGCCGGGAAGGCTTGGCGTTCATGTGAGGAAGCGCATCGATGAGATCGCAAATAATCTCCACAATACGGATATTTTCCATTTCGTGGTTACCGCCGACGTTGTAGGTCTCTCCTTTCTTTCCGTTTTTCATAATGGTCCAGACGGCCGTGCAGTGGTCCCTCACGTAGAGCCAGTCCCGGATGTTTTTGCCGTCGCCGTATATGGGGAGGGGTTTGTCTTCCCGGGCATTTTGAATCACAAGGGGGATCAGTTTTTCGGGAAACTGGTAGGGACCGTAATTATTGGAGCAGTTGCTGATGGTGACGGGAAGCCCATAGGTTTCGTGGTAGGCCCGGACCAGGTGATCGGAAGAAGCCTTTGAAGCGGAATAGGGGCTGTTGGGCTGGTACGGCGTGGTTTCCATGAACAACCCTTCTTTCCCAAGGCTGCCGAACACCTCATCGGTGCTGATATGGTGAAACAATTCGACCTGCCCCTGGTGGCTGCGGGACGCTTCCAGCAGGTTGAAGGTCCCCACGATATTGGTCTGGATGAAAGCGCCAGGCCCCACAATGGACCGGTCCACGTGGGATTCTGCGGCAAAATGGCAGACTGAATCGAGCTGGTATTCATCAAAAAGCCTGTCCATGCGTTCCCCATCACAGACATCCCCTTTAACGAAGACGTAACGGTCACCGTATGTTTCTTCAATTCCCGCAAGGTTTTCCGGGTTTCCCGCATAGGTGAGGCTGTCCACATTGATGATCCGCCCCTCATAATCGCTTTCATCCAGAAGATAACGAACAAAATTGCTTCCAATAAAACCGTATCCGCCGGTCACCAGCATATTTTCCATTATTTCACCTCATCCATCAGATGATCTTTGAACAGGGTAACAAATTGCGTGAGATCGGCCCGCCAATCCCCCATGACATTGAGGCCTTCCGCCTTTAACCTCTGATTTTCCAGGATGGAGTTGAGCGGCCTTTTTGCGGGGGTGGGATAGTCACGGGTGGTACAGGGGATAAATCCATTGGGGACTGCCATGTCACCTAGAAACGCCGTGGCCAGTTCGTACCAGGTACAGTAGTTCTCCGAGGTGGCATGAAAGATGCCGTTCTGATCCGCATCCATCACCTTTTCGATCTGCTCCGCCAGCCGGTAAGACCACGTGGGAGAACCGAACTGGTCATGAACCACCTTGATCTCTCTTTCAGGATCACCCAGCGCCAGCCTCAGCATGGTCTTCAGGAAATTCTGACCGTTCGCCCCGTAGAGCCACGCCGTCCTGAGGATGCTGTAACGACCCGTTTGTGCACAAATCGCTTTCTCCGCTTCCAGCTTCGTGAGGCCGTAGTAGGAGACGGGGTGGGGGGTATCCGTTTCCGTGTAATATTCAGGGACCGGTTTTTCCCCGTCAAACACGTAGTCCGTTGAAATATGGATCATCCGTGCCCCCAGTTCCCCGGCAGCTGCCGCCAGGTTTTTCGGCCCATCCACATTAACCTTCCAGGCCAGCTCTTTTTTTGTTTCGCAGTCGTCCACCTTGGTGAAGGCCGCACAGTTCAAGATCACATCCGGCTTCAAATCGTGAACAAAGGCCTTCACCGCCTTCCAGTCAGAGATATCAAGCGCTTTGGAACCCACAGGAGTGACTTCGTGGTCTCTTTCAAGAACTTTTGTGCAATCCCGGCCCAGCTGCCCGGTACCGCCCGAAATCAGTATCTTCATTCCATTCTCCTCACGGGGCATATCCCTTTGGATGGGATGCATGCCATTTCCAGGCCGTCTCCACAATGGCTTCCAATTGGGGAAAAACGGGATTCCAACCCAGTTTTTCCATAATCTTGTCCGATCCCGCCACCAGAATGGGTGGATCGCCGGCCCTTCGATCCGCTTTGATGGCCGGGACAGGTTTCCCCGCCACCTTCTCCGCCGTCTTCACCACTTCCGCCACGGAAAATCCCTTCCCGTTTCCCAGGTTGAAGATATCACTATCCCCCCCTTTGAGAAGGTGTTCCAATGCCAGAACATGGGCATCGGCAAGATCAAGCACATGGATATAATCCCGAATACAGGTACCATCCGGGGTATCATAATCATCCCCGAAGATGCGAAGGGTTCCGCCGCCTGCGTCCTCCCCCAAAATGGCCTTCAATGCCAGGGGAATGAGGTGGGTTTCATTACGATGGTCTTCTCCCATATCACCTTCCGGAGAAGCCCCTGCCGCATTGAAATATCTGAGCGATACATACCTCAGATTATATGCCATGTCAGCGTCGCGCATGACCCGTTCCACTATGCTTTTCCCCTCGCCATAGGGATTTATGGGATCCCGGGGGTGGTCTTCGGTAATGGGCACTTCCCTGGGGTTACCGAATACAGCCGCACTGGAGGAGAAAATAAAGCGATTGACCCGGCCTTCTTTCATGGCTCTGAGTAAATTGATGGTGTTGGCCACATTGTTGCCGTAATAGGCCAGCGGGTCAACCATGGACTCCCCCACCGCGGAAAAAGCCGCAAAATGCATGACACCGTCAAAATCTCTTGATCGGAAAAGAGCATCCAGGGCAGATCGATCCGCCAGGTCCCCTTCAACAAATGATATATCCCTTCCCACGGCGGCCCTGTGTCCCAGGGACAGGTTGTCGAAAACGGTTACGTGATATCCTTTTTCAATGAGCTCCCTACTGATAAAGCTGCCGATATACCCGGCCCCCCCAACGACCAATATGTTCATTGCGGCTACCTCTTCAAGAATTGGGTGTAAGGTGTAAGGCATAGGGTAAGAGATATTGATGAATACCTTAAACCTTAGCCCTTACACCTGAAATTCAATCAAAATCCTTTTCAGCAGATGCCCTGTCACTGAAAACCTCAAAAAATTCACCCAGCCGGGTCAAGCTCAAAATACTCTCCACCTGGTGCTGAATGGCACACATTTTCAGGGTGCCGCCCTTGGCGTCAACCGCCCGGTAGGAGGCCAGAAGGATACCCACGCCTGCGCTGTCGATAAACTCCACGCCACTCATGTCCAGTATTATTTTAACCCGGTTTCGCGCCAGCAGTTCTTTTACACCCGTCAACACACGTCTCGCAGATCCGGCATCCAGACGTCCGTTAAGCTCAAGGACACTCACATCCTTGTCAATTTCATCCGACACTTCCGCACCTTTGTCACTCATTTTATTGACCTTTACCATTTCACGATGAATGTAACATGGACCTGAGCCCGATATCCAGGGGCAGTTTGATGTCGCATGATGATAGGATTTCCCCGCCATTGGCTTGAACAACCCTGGCTGAAATGTAAACGTTCGTCATGGCCTGGGCATAGGTCCCCACCACCACCGCCTGAGCATCGTGGGCATGGGAAATCTCTCTGACGGAACGACTTAACAGGAATTCACCGCCTTTCTCCTTGACATAGATGGCATTTCGAAGCTTCAATTCAATCACTTTATACCCTTTTTGACCCAATCTTGAGCAGACATATTCAGACATCATCCGACCGAAATTGCTGGATCGCTGCATATATCGAACATCCACAAAAGAAGCCACCAGAATGGTTTTATTACGGGCCAGGGGTTTCCTCAAATTCGAGATCAGGCTGTCCGCCAGGTTATAACTGACATTCACCAGGTTGGGTTCCCCTGAAACAGCAGCCTCTGTTTCAGACGCCCCACCCTTGAATACCGGTTTTGAAGACGCACAGGCGCTGAACCCAAGCACAATCATAACCCCCCAAAAGAGTAATCCTTTTCCCATTTCGGTTCTCCTCATCTCCCTGGCGACTCGTCCGATAACCCTTCAAGACATTTCCTGTTTTCAAAACCCGGCCCCGCAACACAAAACTTCTTAACCGGGGGTCCGGTCACAGATAACGCCTTGGCTCCCATTTCAGGCGTGGAAGGCGCCACTTTGACGCAGCCTGTTAAGAAACAAACCATCAACAGCATCAACACCCCAATTCGCATCATGAACTCCTTATGACCATCCTTCCATACCCGTTCTTCAATTTCTAGAAAGTTCGAAACAACGGGCTTCCAGGTCATGAACAAACTTATACAACCCCACTTCCACATCCCAGGTCATGACTTCCCTGTTTTCTTCCAGGCACTCCTTTAGCGCCTCATCCAGCGCATTACAGCAACGGGTGGTGTAATCCAAATCCTTGCACATGCCAATACTGACAATTTCCTCAAACAATGGTTTTGCATATTCAGACAGCATCCAGCATCCCCCCTTGCACTCCAGGGGATCATTGATGCCTTGGTCTTTATTGGTTTCGCAATAGGACTGGCAATTCCAGACGATGGTCCTGAGATCTACACATTCCTTCCCCTTATAGGGGCTGAAACATGAAGAGATGATACAATAGAGCAACATCAGGGGGAAAAAGTACAAAACGCCCCTCACGGCACGGGCGCCCCATGGATTTCTCAAGGCATGTAAACAAAATCGCATCATGTGACCTTCACTATTTTTGATTCCGGCGCCATCACTTTCACACGTGGCGGCCCTCAATTAGACGTGTGGATAACGACGCAATCTCACAGTACCATTTTTTCCAGGATGCCGTCCATAACTTCCGCTACAACAATTATTGTGGCTCCGGCTCCGGCACTTGACTGGGGAGTCGTATAACAATTCTGGCGCCTTTTCCGGTTTCACTGTCGATCCGTACATCCCCACCATGCTCTCTCACAATACGTCTCACGAGGCACAACCCCATGCCCACACCAACCGCTTTGGTGGTAAAAAAGG
This sequence comes from Desulfobacteraceae bacterium, assembly GCA_016844935.1. GTDB lineage: Bacteria > Desulfobacterota > DSM-4660 > Desulfatiglandales > Desulfatiglandaceae > NaphS2. The sequence continues at coordinate 8,083 of JAERTK010000189.1, forward strand.
GATCAAACACATAGGGCATATCTTTTTTCGCAATACCGACCCCGTTATCCACAACCTCTATTAACAAACCGTTATCTTCCTCCAGGAGAAAAATCCCCACTGACCCCTCATCACTTTCAAAAAATTCCACGGCATTGAGCAGGACCTCGTAGACCGCTTTTCTGAAAAGCACCGGGTCAACCGGGAACTCGACTGTGGAAAGCGCCATGGACCACCTGACCCGCTTTGAAAGTTCAGCCGTTTTCACCTGAAGTCGGGCTATTTCCTTTTCAAAAAGATCCGATATGGAAACCCGCACCGGTTTAGCCGTTGGAATCCGGGTGTATTCGCTCACAACCTTTACAATGGCTTCGAGTCGTCTGGCATCACTCAAAATACTTTTCAAGTAGGCAACGATTGGTGAATTTTCATCAATTTTGCTGAGAATCCGCACGGCAAAACCACCGATGCTCATGACAGGATTGCGTATCTGGTGAGCAATGGCCATGGCGAGCCGTGTCAATCCTTCAGCCCTCTCCCGCTCCAGGCGGTGTTTTTCCCTTAAAACCCGCTTTTCCCGGTCATGGAGCAACTGAAGTTCCGTTACGTCATGAAGGATTAAAACAATCCCGGCGATCTGTTCTTTCTCCCTGAGTAAAGACCCCGTGATGGATAATTGAAGGATCCTGCCACCCGGTTGAACATACCTGACCCTGCGATGGAGATTGACTTTTTTTTCCTGTATCACGTCGAGGATAACCTGATTAAACGCCTGGTTTCTTGAATCCTCTAGAAACAGATCTCCCCATCCTTTACCTTCAAAGGTACGGCAGGCATGGCCCAGAATCTCCGAAGCCGCATCGTTGACGGTAACAATTTCTCCTTCCGGATCGATGACCAGAAGCCCCACCGGAATGCTTTCCAGAATATTATGAAGGATGATCGATCTAATGCTGAACCTCCTGTGTTAGCACCTTCAACCGCTCCCTGGCTTTGCCGGCATAGTGGCTGTCCGGATGCTTTTCCAGAATTTCTCTGTACAGCTCTGCTGCGTGGGTATTGTTTTTCTGTAATTCTTCAAATTCCGCCGTTTCAAAAAGCTCACCAGCACTATTTCCCGTACAACCCGTTACCGCCAACGCTACAACCATCATAAAGGCCAGAATCGTTCGTTTCATGAAAACACCCCACCAAATTTATTGACTTTTCAGCAAACCTAAAAATGCAGCTTTCAGCGACTGAAAATCTGTTTCGGCCCCGGGTAGATCCTTTTCCCGAGCCGCATGTTCGACCTTAAAAGCCGAAGCCGCAATGTCTTCAAGCGCCAGCATCTTTGCGCTCCCATTAATCTTATGTGCCAATTGATACACCGAATCCGGATCACGACTTTCCAAGGCATCACCCAGTTCCTGCATATCAACTTCCCTGAGGGCAATGAATTCCGCCAGAATTTCCTGGTAGTCATCAAGGGACAGGTCCATTTTTTCAGCCCGTTGTTCGTTTGTCTTGCATAGGTTAATTTCAGATTTTTCCTGAATTTCATTGGGCCTCGCTTCTGCCGTTTCGGGCGATTCTCCGATCCCGCCATGACAGTAGCCCATAAACACATCCCCCAAAACATTTATATTGATCGGTTTTGAAAGATATCCATCCATTCCAGCGCCAAGAAACCGTTCTCTGTCCCCCTTCATGGCACTGGCCGTCAGGGCTAAGATGGGTATTTCACAGCCTGTCTGTCTGATTTTCCGGGTCGCCAGAAGCCCATCCATAAAGGGCATATTCACATCCATTAAAATGATGTCGTAAGGGTTGGTCCCGGCCATCTCAACCGCTTCGACACCGTTATGGGCGATGTCCACCTGATGTCCCATTCGCTTTTCCAGCAATATGGATGCCATCCTCTGACTAGCCGCATCATCTTCCGCCAGGAGAATGCGGAGCCCACCGCACACCGTATCAGGGGCACCTTCAGGTAATCCCGGCTCCATTTTTTTTATTTCGTGGCGCCCTCGACCTTCAGCCAGTTGTGTTGCATTTTTCAACCGAATCTGAAAATGAAATATCGTGCCTTTGCCCAAAGTGCTCTGAACACTTATTTCACCGCCCATCAGATGAATAAGGCGACGACAGATGGCGAGACCCAGACCCGTTCCACCGAAACGTTTGGAGATGGCTTGATCCGCCTGGCTGAACACCTCAAAAATGTTCTCCAACCTTTCTTCCGGGATACCGATGCCGGTATCGGCCACGGTAAATCCCAGCAGAAGAAAATTGTCTCCCCCCTCCGGAAGAACCCGAACAGTGGTAACGATTTCCCCTTTGTCCGTAAACTTGAGCGCATTGCTGAGCAGGTTTAACAAAATCTGTCGTACCCGCAACGGGTCCCCGACCACCCTGGGGATTGCCTCCGGAAATTCACACAAGAATTTCAAACGCTTATTGTCTGATTGCGCCCGAACCAGTTCCACAGTCTCAACAACCAGTTCTTTCAAATCAAGGATGGTTTCATCCAACTCGATGGTATCGGACTCGATCTTGGAAAGATCCAGTATCTCGTCGATCAAACTCAATAACGTTTCGGCGCTCAATTTCAATATTTCAACGGACTCCTGCTGCCCCTCCGTCAAAGGTTCATCCTGAAGGATTTCCGTGAACCCGAGGATACTGTTCATGGGTGTCCTGATTTCGTGGCTCATATTCGCCAGAAAGAGGCTCTTGGCCGCATTGGCGGACTCAGCCGCTTCTTTTGCTTTCACGAGCTCTACTTCAGCCCGACGGGAGCCCACCAACTTTCCCAGACGTTCGGCGATGGCATTGATCAGGAATTGCTCCTCTTGCATAAATGGGCGTTCTTCCGCCATGGGCATTTCTTTCAAACAACACACTTCCAGGTAACCCAGTTCCTCACCTTGAACCATAATCACACTGATCTGATGTCTTTGGGATTTTTGAAAATTGGCGGTTTGGAATTCCTGATTTTCCAAAACAACCCGTGCACACGAATACTCCGGATACCGCATGGATGCAGGAACCAAATTCACGGTTTCCTGTAAAATTTTCTCAAGGGTAATGCCCTGTTTTTCAATGAGATGACTGATCTCATAAAGACAGAAAAGATGTTTTTCCCGTTCGCCAAGATCATGGGTCCGCTCGTCGAGAGCGACCTCCATACGCCTTTTTTCACTCATCTCTCCCTTTGTTTTTTTTATTTCAACAAAGGGATATGACGCGGCAGCAATTAAAAGTATGCCAAAACCGAAGAATTTCTCCCACCAGGGCATCTGAAAACAGGCGTCAATCATCACGAACGCGCAAAAGGCAAGACCGATGAAAAGGTAATAATAGCGGATTTTCATTTTTTTGTGAGATAGATTTTGCATGAATCAACCTTGAAACACAGGAATCCCTGTACACACTTGGAATCTCCGTTTGCTGCTCAGCTTCATACAATCAACGAAAAATGTCAAATCAAAGTCGCATGTGAAGCCAATCTTCATTAATCGAACCGAAAACTCGGAAGATTTGATAGATTTTAACCCATGATAAGAGCTTATGGGACTTGCATATCCACCCTTGACTTTTTCCATTGAACTGGAGTAGCATCGGCCCGGTCTTCGGACCGGTATGATTTACTACTTAAACTGCAATTTCAACATGTTATGACATATTTTCAATGATTCGGAACCACACCGGGAAGAAAGGATACAATCAAATATGGAAACAGTAAAAAAAATTTCAAGTCAACTCTCCCTCTGGATATTCGTCTGGTTCCTCTTATTGGGGCTGGCTCTCGCAGGTTTCGGATACTGGCAGATGGGGATTCTAAATAAGAGCCTGCAGGGACAGACGGCCCTGGAAACCCTGGGGCCCATGCTGCAAAACAGCGGGATCCTGTTCCTCCAGGTACTTGGCGGGTGCCTGGTGCTTTTCGGCATCCTTCTCTGGTTGACACTCCGCGCTTCCTTACGTCGGTCGTTGGCAAAAATGGAAGCTGCCAAACCCACACCGGCCGCCCCCAGAAAAATAAAGAAAAACCTGCCGCCCCGTCCCACGCCGGAAGAAAAAGAAGCGCTGGCCCGGGAAAACCAGCGAAGAACCCTTCATCTGCTGAGTCTGCTCCAGAGAGAAGGCCGCCTGGTGGACTTCCTGGAGGAGAACCTCAAAGATTATGATGATGCTCAGATCGGGGCCGCGGTTCGCAATATCCAGGAAAACTGCCAGAAGGCGCTGAAAAAATACCTGAAAATCGAGGCGGTTATCAACCAGGAAGAGGGCGAAGAGATTTCACTTGAAAAAGGGTTTGACGCCTCCACCATCAAGTTGACGGGTAATGTATCGGGAGAGCCGCCTTTTAAAGGGGAACTGCAACACCGAGGCTGGCGGGTGGGGAAATTCGATTTACCCACCCTTTCCGGCTCCCCGGACCCGGCCATTATTGCACCGGCCGAGGTGCAGCTCTGAAGCACGAAATCAAACATGCCGGTAAATCAACGGTTTCTGACGGCATCAAATTTTTTCTTTTCGCAAAAAGGCTATAGACAAAAAAATCAGGATATCTTACTATAACGGCGTTGGAAATTAATGAAAGGAGC